>CAKZLH010000156.1 GCA_937125285.1 uncultured Balneolaceae bacterium
TTTTTAAACAGTTAGATGGATTTGATGAAGATTTTGAAATGCACATGGAAGAAATTGATCTATGCTGGAGAGCTAGAAACATTGGTATTCAGATCATGTACTGTCCAGAATCGATAGTCTTTCATCTTGGTGGGGGTTCGCTTTCGGAAGGTTCCTATAAAAAAATATGGTATAACTACCGTAATAATTGGTTTATGCTCCTAAAAAATATACCAACTCATCAATTTCTTGGAACACTAGGTTTGCGATATGTTCTGGACATCGTTGCAGGTATTAAAGCGATATTGAGCGGGCAGTTCCATGAAGCTAAAGCAATCCTCGCTGCACATTTATCATTGTTAGCTAAATTTCCTAAATTGTTGGATAAACGTAAAATACAAGAGTCCATCATACATCGAAACAAAGGTCAGCGAAAACAACTAGGAGCCCCCTTTCTCGTATGGGAATTTTTTATTTTATCCAGAAAGACCTACTCAGAACTTTCCACCAATCAAACTAACTAAATGATTTTAGATCGCATACCCATAGACGCTATTGGTGTACAAGAACGTGTAGACCGTATTTGTAGTCGAAGCATAAAAAAGGAATCCAAATTACAAGCTTTGGATTTAGCTCTTAGAATGATGGATTTAACCACTTTAGAGGGTAGTGATTCTGCAGGCAAAGTACGACAGCTTTGCAATAAAGCGATGCATCCTTACACCGAGCTCCCAAATATACCATCTGTGGCGGCCGTATGTGTGTATCCTAACCGTGTAAAACTCGCCAAAGAAATACTGAAAGATTCTGAGATTAATGTAGCCAGTGTAGCTACGGCATTCCCCTCAGGCATGTCCTCTCTTGAGATAAAATTAGATGATGTCCGCTATGCTGTAGAAGAAGGTGCCGATGAAATTGATATGGTGATTTCTAGAGGGGCTTTTTTGTCTGGAGATTATGCGTTGGTCTATGATGAAATCGCACAAATCAAAGAAGCTTGCGCTCACGCCCATTTAAAAGTAATTCTTGAGACGGGAGAATTAGGTTCCCTTGAACATGTTCGAATGGCCAGTGATTTAGCTATGGAAGCGGGTGCGGATTTTATTAAAACGTCGACAGGGAAAATTCAACCCGCTGCCACCATGCCCGTGGTATTGGTCATGTTACAAGCCATCCGAGACTTCCATCACAAAACGGGGAAAACCATAGGTATGAAGCCTGCTGGAGGTATTAGGACGTCAAAACAAGCGATACAATACTTGGTTATGGTCAAAGAAATTTTGGGAGAAAGATGGTTAACTCCTGATCTCTTTCGATTCGGGGCCAGTTCTTTAGCCAACGATGTACTCATGCAATGGGTAAAAGAAAAGACGGGCCGATATCAGTCTCTAAACTATTTTTCAAACGACTAGTTCGTACAATCAACATTATCATGTCTCAAAAAACATCAGATTCATCCACCATGCCTATTCATTGGGAATACGCACATGCTCCAGAGAGTACCGATCATGTTCAGTATGAAAAGCAATATGGTTTGTTTATAGATGGAGCCTTTACTCATTATGACCCAAGCAAATCATTTGATAGTCTAAACCCAGCTACTGGAGAACTACTCTATCAATGCACACAAGCCGATGAAAAGGATGTAGATGCCGCAGTGAAAGCAGCAAGAAAGGCCTATGAAGATCACTGGGGATCGATTAAAGGATCGACCAGGGGCAAATATTTATATCGAATTGCGCGTATGTTACAGGAACGCGCTCGTGAATTTGCGGTTTTGGAAAGTTTGGATGGAGGAAAGCCTATTCGGGAGTCTCGAGACATAGATATTCCATTAGCGGCCGCTTACTTCTTTTATTATGCCGGTTGGGCGGATAAATTGGCCTACGCTTTTCCTGCTAAAAAAGTAACACCTCTGGGGGTTTGTGGCCAAATTATTCCATGGAATTTCCCCTTACTTATGTTGGCTTGGAAAATTGCACCTGCATTAGCCTGTGGAAATACGGTTGTATTAAAACCGGCTGAAACTACCAGTTTAACGGCTCTAAAGTTTTGTGAACTACTGCAGGATATTGGCCTTCCCAATGGAGTGGTAAACCTGATAACAGGACCTGGTCAAACGGGTGAATATTTGGTCAATCATGATGGTATAGACAAAATCGCATTTACAGGTTCTACAGGAGTAGGAAAAAAAATACAGCAATCCATTGCAGGTAGAAATATAAAATCTACCCTAGAATTAGGAGGCAAAGGAGCCTACATCATTTTCGAAGACGCCTCCTTGAATGAAGCCGTTGAAGGCATAGTGAATGCTATATTTTTTAACCAAGGGCATGTATGCTGTGCCGGTTCCCGTTTGTTGGTTCAGGAAGGTGTGGCCGATCGAGTCATCGAATTGTTAAAGCAACGAATGGCTACCCTCATTGTGGGCGACCCCTTAGACAAAAATACCGATGTTGGTGCCATCAATTCACAGAATCAGTTAAACACCATCCAACGATACGTGGATATTGGCCTAGAAGAAGGAGCAGAATGCTTTCAATGTGAAGGGAATATACCTTCGAGTGGATTTTATTTTCGACCTACCCTACTCACTAAGGTCTCCCAATCCTCTACGGTAGTTCAAGAGGAAATATTTGGACCAGTATTAACCGTGCAAACCTTCCGTACCACCCAAGAAGCCATTGACAAAGCCAATAACACCCCATATGGCTTGGCCAACGGAATATGGACCGATAAAGGATCTAAGATCTTTCATGTGGGGTCTCAATTAAGGTCTGGTGTTGTTTGGTCGAATACCTACAACAAATTTGATCCAACCTCTCCTTTCGGTGGTTATAAGGAAAGTGGCAAAGGTCGTGAAGGAGGCGTTCAGGGACTCGCTCCTTACGTCCATTTAGAATCTAATGTGGAGGCAGAAGCATGAGTAAAGAGCAAGAGTTATTAATCATTCCCAAAACCTACAAAAATTATGTGGGTGGAGCATTTCCTAGGACAGAATCGGGCAGATATTATAAACTCAATTCCGTAGATGGTAAACATCTTGCGAACGTATGCCTTTCAACCCGAAAAGATATTCGTAATGCTGTTCAAGTCGCACGTAAGGCGCAAGCTTCGTGGCAGAATCGTACAGCCTATAACCAAGGTCAAATCATATACCGAATTGCAGAAATATTATCGGGTCGAAGGCATCAATTTGAAGCCGAACTTGAAAGCCTTGGCTATTCTAAAGAAGTAGCCCAAATGGAGCTGGAATCGGCCATCGACCTCATTGTCTATTTCGCAGGTTGGACCGATAAAGTTCAACAGGTATTTGGGGCGGTGAATCCAGTTGCAAGCCATCATTTTAATTTTTCTCGTCAAGAAGCCGTGGGGGTAGTGGGCATGTTGGCTCCTGAAGCTCCAGCTTTGCTCGGTGCACTGGCGATGTTGTTACCCAACATGGTAGCAGGCAACAGCTCCATCATCATCGCCTCTGAAAAACTTGCCCTGCCACTATGTACTTTTGCTGAAGTTCTCGAAACCTCGGATGTGCCGGCAGGTGTTGTGAATATATTAACGGGGAAAAAAGAAGAGTTAGTGGGGCATTTTGTATCACATATGGATGTAGATGCCTTAATCGCTGACCCTACCTTGTCCTTTGAACTGCGCAAGGAACTGGAAGTCGGTAGTACCAGTAACTTGAAGCGACTACATTTTTGGGCAACAGGATGTACGGTAGATGAAATCCATTCAACCGGAAAATCTGTTATTGAAAACATGGCTAAATCAGCAAAGGATCCCTACCGAATATTAGATGTTCAAGAGGTTAAAACCACCTGGCACCCAATATCTGAATAAACGATGAGAAATCAACTGAAACGCTCGCCAGCAACCACCCTTTGGATAGTTTCCCTTGTTTTTTTCAGCGCTTGTGGCGGATCCAACGAATTAGTACTCGTACAGGTCCCGATGCCTAATGAGGTTGAGGATGCTTCACTATCAAACAGTTCAGATACTTCCGTAGACACGGTTTCAACCCTTGAAAACTCAGCATCTGTAGAAAATGAGAATGATGCACTGTCTTTACAAAATGAAACGAAAGCGGTTATTGTAGATTGGGATGACTTTTATCCTGCTAATCAACAAGAAATTCCGAAAGAACTCAGCTATCGTAGTGTAGAAGAAGATCAAATCATAGAAGAAAAAGACTTATACGAAGGATTTAGAATCCAAATTTACTCGGGACCATCCCCTGCTATGGCCGATACGGTATCCAAACGATTTCGCACATGGTCGGTTCGCTATCTTTCTGGCTATAGTCCAGAAACCTATACCTTCTTCAAAGCACCCTATTACCGCGTACATGTTGGAGACTTTCATGAACGTGATAGAGCCTATGATGTATCACAAATTATCAAGAGATCGTTTCCGGATGCTTGGGTGGTTTACGATAGAGTAAATCCATGGAACGTTCCGGCTGATTCTACGATTATTCGTTTTCAAAATGCTCGATAACTGACAGGCCTCCAATACGCTCTTCAATGAAATTTTATTCACTTCTGTTTAAACCTGGTACTTTTTATTTACATACTGGGATAAAAGCTATAGGTCGTTTTGTCGGAGTTTTAGTGTTGGTATTCACCTTAACACTTTTAGCCTTCAAAGCTTTTGATGTTCTCAGTCTAGATGACATTAAAGCATGGTTGATTCAAGCTCAGCAGTGGTCACCTGTTTGGGTGGGATCATTGATCATATTACTGTTATTAGTCGATTTATTTATAGCGGTTCCTACCCTTTCACTAACCATCCTGTCTGGCTTCTTTTTGGGTTTTGAATGGGGGTTCTTCTACTCCTCGGTAGGATTGTTACTTGCAGGTAGTATGGGCTATGTGCTTAGCAGGTATCATGGACACAAGGTGTTATCATGGGTTTGTAAGGATGATGCAGAACAAAAAAGTATGATCCATCTTTTTCAAACGCTAGGTCCCCTGTCACTACTGCTTTGCCGAGCGGCCCCCATGCTTCCAGAAATCACCTCATGCCTTGCAGGAACGACCCGTATGCCCTATTGGAGGTATCTTATGTTCTATAGCCTAGGGTCTATTCCCTATGCTGCGGTCGCAGTCTTTTCAGGTTCCATTTCAAGTGTAGACAACCCAAGCCCCGCCCTTTACACCTATGTTGGTATGTTTGCAGTGCTTAGTGTCATCGGGCTTATAGTAGTGTATTTGAAGAGAGATGAACTTATGCAATCACCCATAGAATCTGAAGGGGCTATTGCAAAGCCATTAGACATTGAAACGGAAAAGTAATACGTCACCATCTTTAACCACGTATTCCTTTCCTTCTTGTCTCATTTTACCCGCTTCTTTTGCCCCTTTTTCGCCCTCGTAAGAAACATAATCATCATACGCGATCGTTTCGGCCCGAATGAAACCTCTCTCAAAATCGGTGTGGATCACTCCTGCCGCCTGAGGTGCTTTGGTGCCCGACCTAATGGTCCACGCACGAGCTTCTTTCGGCCCAGCAGTGAAATAGGTAATCAGACCTAAATTAGCATAGGCTGCCGTGATTAAACGTGAAAGTCCGGCTTGATCGATGCCTAATTCTTCTAAGAAAAGCATGCGCTCTTCCTCATCTAACTCGGCTAGTTCTGCTTCAATTTTTGCACAAAAGCTCACAGTCTCATCACCTTGAGAAGCAGCATAGGCTTTAACCTGTTCCACATAGTCATTTCCGCCAGCTACTATATCATCTTCACTAACATTACAGGCGTATAACACAGGTTTCTGGGTAAGTAAAAAAAGATCTTTGAATAATACTTCCCCCTCTTTAAAGCTTCTCGCACTTTTCCCATCTTCTAAGTGCGATAATAAGTCTTTTGCCTCAGAAAGTGCATTATTCGCCTCTTTATCTCCGCTTTTAGCTTGTTTGGCTAGATTCTGAATTTTCTTTTCTAAACTTTCAATGTCTTTGAGTAGAAGCTCATATTCTATAATAGCGATGTCGCGTTGTGTATCTACCGACCCTTCAACATGGATGATATCATCATCGTCAAAGCATCTTACCACATGAATAATCAAATCCACTTCACGGATGTGGGATAAAAAGGCATTTCCTTTGCCCTTGCCTTCCGCAGCACCTTTAACCAATCCAGCGATGTCAACAAACTCTATAGTTGCTGGAAGTACATTTTGAGACCCTGCAATTTTTGCTAATTGCAACAGACGAGTGTCGGGTACAGACACCAACCCAACATTGGGCTCAATGGTGCAAAATGGGAAATTTGCAGATTCCGCTTTGGTTGAACTCAAAGCATTAAATAAGGTGGATTTACCCACATTGGGCAAGCCTACTATTCCACAGGTTAAACTCATAATAACTCTAAAAATCGATTCGTTTTTGTTGAAAAAATTGTCGTTCTGGCAAGCTGACTGCGGTTAACTTACCGAACTGAGGATATACACAGCCCGTATCAATACCTATCATTTTCTCTTCTTGAATAGGGCTTCTAACGGGGGTATGTCCAAATACAACTGTTTTTTCCCATTTATTGTAAGTGGAGTTTAGATGATCTCTACTCCAAAGGAAACTACTATATACTTGTTCATTCGTGATTGATTCGGCGATGGTTTGTTCCACTGGGGGGCCACCATGCACAAAGAAATAGTCTGGGGTGTCTAAAAAAAGTATAGTTTCAGTAAAAAACCGAAGGTGATCTGTAGGAATTTTTTCCTCACCTAGTGCCTTTCTATAGGATTCCATTGTATCAGCACCTCCATTTTCAAACCATGCAAACCAACTCTGATCTTCTACAAAATTCAACAGCATGGCATCGTGATTTCCTCTTAAAAAAATACAGTTATACTCTGTTTTGAATTCTAGAAGGAAGTCGATGACCCCTTTTGAATCAGGTCCACGATCCACATAATCACCGAGAAAGATAAATGTCCTCTCCCGACCAAATTCACTAATTAAGTCCTTTAACAATGCTTTCAACGTCTTCAGACAACCATGTATATCTCCAATAGCGATGTAGGAGCCTGAAGTGTTGTGAACCAATCCACTTTTAGTCAATGAGTCCTCTACCTGTTTTTGTTACTTTATTTTCTTGTTGTAACTGTATAAGCGAAGCATCTAAAATACCGTTCACAAATCGACCAGATTTCGCGGTTGAATATTTCTTGGCGATATCAATCGCCTCATTGATGGTAACCTTGGTAGGAATCTCTGGGAAATAACAGAACTCGGTAAGTGCGATATACAAGATGATCTTGTCGATGAGGGCAAGGCGCTGGATTTCCCAATTTTTTATGTGTTGCTCAATTACACCATCCCAAGAGCTTAGATACTCTATAGTTTCTAGGAACAATCGCTCTCCGAATCGCAGAGCTTCTTTGTCTTCTTTTAGTGATTCTTGTACTAAGCTAGTAAGTATTTGAGAGCTGCTCTCTCCACTTTGTAAGAATGCATAAACTGCTTGTAGCACCGTTTCACGAACTAAACGTCGCTGAATCATAGTTAATCGGGTATTTTAAAGAAATTATAGAACTCAATACACCTAGTTACTACCTAGGGAATCATTTATAAGTCCCAAAGATACCAAAAGCTGATATAGCATTGAAACATATTAGTTATGTTTGGTATCTTTAGTGCTGTTTAGCGTCCTTAGCTCAGTTGGTTAGAGCGTCACGTTGACATCGTGGAGGCCACTGGTTCGAATCCAGTAGGACGCACAAATCATTTATAGCCTATTATTTCATGTCATTAGATCCTATCAAAATCTCTCTACCCGATGGAAGTGTTAAAGAATTCAACAAGGGTATCACAGGAAAAGAGATTGCAGAGTCTATTTCTTCTGGACTTGCCCGTGTTGCTTTAAGTATTTCAGTCAACGGTGAAATTTGGGACTTAAATCGCTCAATTGAGCAAGATTCCAGTATTCAAATACATACCTGGGATTCCGAAGAAGGAAAATATACTTTTTGGCACTCCTCGGCTCATTTACTGGCTGAAGCTATTCAGGAGGTATTCCCAGAAGCAAAGTTTGGAATAGGACCTCCCATCGAAAACGGCTTTTATTATGATGTTGATTTTGGGGACCATACACTTCAGCAAGAAGATCTGAGACGTCTAGAAAAAAAGTTTATTGATTTGGCGAGAACTAAATCAAGTTTTAATCGAAGATCGGTGAGCAAAAAGGAAGCATTAGATTTTTACCAAGAACGATCAAACGAATATAAAATCGATCTTATCGAAGGTTTGGAAGATGGTGAAATAACCTTCTACACCCAAGGCGGATTTACCGATTTATGTCGTGGGCCTCACTTACCGGATACCTCCGGTATTAAAGCCGTTGCACTCACCAGTATAGCCGGTGCTTACTGGCGTGGAGATGTGGATTCAAAACAATTAACCCGCATCTATGGCATTAGCTTTCCGAAACAAAAACTATTAGAAGAGTACATTCTACAAGTAGAAGAAGCCAAAAAACGCGACCACCGTAAACTCGGCAAAGAAATGGGGATTTACCTAATCGATAAAATGGTGGGTAGCGGCCTTCCATTGTGGCTTCCAAAAGGCACTACCCTACGTAGAACCCTTGAGGCATTTTTACGGGACGAACAGATTAAAAGAGGCTATCAGGAAGTAATTACTCCTCATATCGGTAATATTGAGTTGTACAAAACTTCTGGACACTATCCCTACTATAAGGACTCACAATTTGATCCAATTGAAGTGGATGATGAGCAATACATGCTCAAACCTATGAATTGTCCTCACCATCACAGGATTTTTGATTCCAGTTTACGTAGTTATAGAGAATTACCCATTCGGTTAGCGGAGTTTGGCACCGTCTATCGTTACGAACAATCCGGTGAGTTAAGTGGGTTATCCAGAGTTCGTGGATTCACTCAAGACGATGCGCATATTTACTGTACACATGATCAGTTAAAGTCTGAAATTCAACATACGATCGAATTAACACAATTTGTGTTTTCAACTTTTGGAATGCCTGTGGATATTCGGCTTTCCTTTAGAGATGAAAATGACAAAAAGTATGGCGGAGATTTGAGCTATTGGAACCGCGCTCAGAAAGAGATTCAAGAGGTAGCTGACGCCATGAATTTGGAGTATACCATCGCTCCTGGTGAAGCTAGTTTTTATGGCCCCAAGATCGACTTCATTATACGTGACGCTATTGGTAGAAAGTGGCAATTGGGAACGGTTCAGGTAGATTATGTCATGCCAGAGCGTTTTGACTTGGAGTATGTGGGATCGGACAATAAAAAACATCGCCCGGTCATTATCCACAGGGCGCCTTTTGGATCAATGGAACGCTTTACGAGCATTCTGATTGAACATTTCGCTGGTAACTTCCCACTGTGGCTTTCCCCGGAACAAGTTCGAATTCTACCCATATCGGATGACCAAAATCAGGCGGCAGATGATTTAAAAGGCACTTTAGAAAATTATGGAGTTCGGGTTACTGCCGATGTAAGGAGTGAACAGATTGGTGGAAAGATTCGATTAGCCGAAACGGAAAAAGTACCTTATATGATTATAATGGGTACTAAAGAAGTGGAAAACGGTACCGTTTCTGTTCGAAGACATCGTAAAGGAGATGTTGGTGTAATAACACAAGACCAATTTATTGAAGAACTCATCATGGAAATTCAGGAAAAACAACTTCCTGAGCACTAATCATTGGTTCTATAGTGATAATTTCAATAATTTATTATTATTCTTTATCCTTTAAACGAATCATTTAACTAACAAGACAAGAGGATTAATCATCGCTAAGAGACAATTTCGAGGTAAACCTGAACCCCAAGGTCCCCGACTCAATGGACAAATTAGAGCCCAACAAATTCGGCTAATTAAGCCTGACAACAGCCATGAACTTACCACTCCAGAACGTGGTATGCAGCTAGCTGAAATGTATAATCTGGATTTGGTGGAAATTTC
>CAKZLH010000157.1 GCA_937125285.1 uncultured Balneolaceae bacterium
TCTCGGGTTGAATGGAGATTATCCAGAAACTTCATTGAGCTGTAGTACTGTGGATGATTCTTCACATAGTGGAGGTAGGTTTCACCCAATTCACGAACTAAAGAAAGGCCAGAACGATTAGAGTCTAGAACTTTTCGAAAGGACTCATTTAACAGATGGGTTGCTCTATAACAAATACCCAAAACCAAATCATTCTTATTTTGGAAATACAGATAAAGGGAGCCTTTGCTAACCTCTGCTTTTTCTGCGACATCATCCATGCTTAAATGTTCTAATCCTCTATCCATAAGGATGGATTCTGCGGCATCAAGCATGGTATTGCGTTTACGCTCTTTTTCTCGTTCTCTTCTTTCAACTACGCCCATTGCGTATAGGATCAGGATATTATTATGATGATAGTAATTCTAATGTGTCTAGAATGTTCAATAAATGACCGGTAGTCATTTTATGACTTAGATTCAAAATATACGGACTTTTATACGTCCTTCAAATATATTTTTAGGTTTTTTTTCTTCTCTATTTTGAACTGATGTGTAATAGAGAGAACTTTATCCGGCTTTTTTTCATTCACTATTATCCTTCAGGCTAGATTACTACCAATGGCAAGCATACTTAAAAAATATGTGCCCGATTTATTGCTCATCCTCATTGCAATTATATGGGCATTAAACTTTAGTATAGTAAAGGTGAGTCTAGAAGAAATTGACGCCCTTAGCTTCAACGCTTTACGCTATGTACTGGCAGCGGCGCTGCTTGCATTTACTACCAAAAAAAGAGGATACCCCCTAAAAGTCGACCGACAGGATGTTTGGCCATTAATAGGGATTGCATTGGTGGGTAATGTACTGTATCAGTTGTTCTTTATTATAGGTGTCGACTATACCTACTCTGCAAATGCCGCCGTTATGCTTGGTACCATTCCTGTTTGGGTGGCTGTTTTATCCCATTTGTTTACGGATGAAAAGCTCACACGCTACAAAACCCTGGGGATTAGCTTAGCTTTTATTGGAATCCTATTAATTGTCACCGGATCCAAACAGGGCATTTCCCTAGCTTCCAAAACATTTTTAGGCGATCTCATTATCCTGGGCGCTGCTATTTCTTGGGGCGTATACACCATTCTAGCAAAAAAGTTTCTAAAGAAATATCCCAGTACGCAGTTCACCGGGGTTATGTCCATCATAGGTATGATTTGTCTTCTTCTCATTGGATTACCGAATCTCCTATCCGTTGAATGGACAAATGTTTCCATCAAGGGTTGGATGGGTATTTTTTATAGCGGACTGCTTTCTATTGGGCTGGCTTATTTAATATGGAACAATAGCGTTTCTAAAATTGGAGCGGTTAGAACCGCCGCCTATCAAAACCTTGTACCCGTACTTGGTCTCGTTTTTGGAGTTGTTCTGTTGCATGAAGCATTAACCGTTCAGCAATATAGCGGTTCTGCCATGGTAATCATGGGAATCATATTCTCCCGTTTTTAATTGTTTGCTCCCACAACTAAACCTTATATTGTTAGAAATTAAGATTTCCCTAGTTATGAGTTTACACCTATTTCGTTTATTTAGTTTGTTACCGGCCGTACTCCTCATGGGCAGCAATTTCACTATGGCCCAATCCAATAATGAGACGACTCGTCCAAACTATGGCAATGAATTATCCAATAATTATTACGTCGATGAAGCAGGACTTCAGTTAGCCATCAATGCATCTCCTCTAGACAATTTTATTGACCCGAGTACCTATTTATTAGGACCCTATGACGTCATCAGTCTTCAGGGTATAGGTCTTACCGAGTTTAGTTATCGAGCTATTCTAGTGAATGCCCTTGGAGACATTATCACTCCTATTGCAGGTAAAATAAATCTAAGAGGCCTCACCATAGAAGAAGCCGAGGCCAAAGTAAAAGCTCATTTTTCAGAATATATCTTAGATACTGAGGTTTTTTTAACGCTCGATAGACCCCGTCCGGTGAGTATTCATATTGGGGGGAATATTCCCAATCCAGGCCGATATGTGGTACCCGCAGGGACTCGTTACGATGCCTTAATTACTGGCTTCGAAATTGGAGAAGAATTCATATCACCATTGGTGAATGTGGAGAACAAGCAACAGATTATTTCAACCCGACAAACTATTTCTGGGATTAATTTTGATCGCCTTTCGGCAACTCAAAGTGAGGAAGGCGAACTTGCGGATTCCCGATTCCGTCAACTAGCCCAGAAATATGACATGCGTTATATTAAGGTCAATTCCAAGAATGGTGAGCTCCGATATATCGACTTATATGCTTATTTCAATTCAGGCTTAGATGAATTTGCTCCCTACATCGCCGATGGAGACCAAGTAACCTTTATCGATCATTCATTTGACCGACCCACCATTAGTTTATCAGGCGCGGTGAACAGCCCTTTTTCTGGAACATTTCGAACCGATGATACCTTTGAGAAACTACTTCAAATTGCAGGCGGATATCATCCCGAGGCCGATTCAACCCGAATTATTCGCATACGCAATGGGGAAATTGGAAGCATCAGAGAAACTTTTACTCTGTCCAATGAATCCAATATTGATGTAATTGCTGGAGATCAACTGATCATTCCCTATACCAAAAAGAATACGAACATCGGTAATATTCGGATTGAAGGAATGATTGACGTCCCTGGGATTTATTCCATTAACAATGGGAAAACTACCCTGGGTGATGTGTTAGAATTAAGTGGAGGTCTTCATGAAGGCGCCTTGGCTACTGCGGCCTATTTAATCCGCGAAGCTTCGAATCAACGAGGAGTGGCTTCCGTAACCGACATTAACCTCACTTTGCTAAGCAAAAGTTATGATCAGTTCTTAGAGGGTTTTGACTATTTGGAGTTAGAAGAAATTTTGGCCTCAAATCGAATGGCCATTGATCTAACCGATGAACGAGTATTAGGAGAGGTTACTCTACAAGATGGTGACCGTATTTATGTTCCAAAGGATGACCAAAATGTCCGTTTAATAGGACAGGTGAACAGTCCTGGTTTTTATGCTTTCTCCAAACAATTATCATTAAATGACTACTTAACACGTGCGAATGGTTTTACGATTGCCGCTGATAGAGAGCGTGTATTCATTATCAAAGCGGGTAGCCGAAGTTGGTATAAGCCTAGTGAAACCACCATTCAATCCGGAGATATAATTTTTGTCGACCGTATTCCACTTCAGGACGCGCGATCGGGTTTAGAATATCAGATTAATATAGAAGAAATAAAGACCCGGAGAGTTCAGTTAATCATGAGTGGTATAGGTGCACTGACCAGTGTGGTAACTGCATATGTGGCCGTCCGGCGCTTAAATTAAGTCTTAGATTCACAAGGTTTCGAAGTAAATTACACATGCAGCATTCTCATAAGTCTATGAAAATTGGACTGATCACTCATTTATTTCCATCCCAGAGGGATCCCCATCGAGGGAAATTCATGTATGACCAATACCGCGCTATGCGATCGATACCAGGTGCAAAAGTTCGGCTATTGGTTCCTACCCCTCGTGCTATTCCTGGTACTGAGCGTTGGAAACTCAATAATGCGCCGCTGCATCAAGTGTCTATTACCGATGAACGGGTAATATATACTTCCTTACCCAAACGAAAACGGCCGGCCTTTATTCAACGGCAGCTCTCTTCGGCCCTTGTTCAAAAATTGCAACTAGAAAGTCCTGATCTCATTCATATTCACTGGCTCTACCCTGATGGACTAGCCATACCTGAAATAAAAAAACTAAATATTCCTGTTGTTCTAACCATTCATGGCAGTGACTGGTACAAGAGTCTAAACTATCCTGAATTAATGCCCCTACTCGAGGAGTCTCTAAAGGCGGTAGATTTTATTTATTGTTCGGGGCCTCAACTAAAAGAAGATGTACTAGAGCGGTACCCCTATCTTCGAGATAAGACCGACATCATCTATAATTTTATTGATACCGACTATTATACGGTTCCCACGGCCTATGAAACCTTCCGTGCTTTAGAAGAAATAGAGTGGAAAGAACAGCAAACTCATGCGCTATGTGTGGCAAATATCCGTGAAGAAAAAGGTATCGATATCTTGATAGATGCCGTTGAGCAAGCGGTAAATAACCCTGAATTTCAGGCTGTGGATGCCGGCCAACCCCTGCTTGTACACATAATTGGTATTCAAGAAGAAGGGCCTTACTTAGAGCACATTACAAACGCTCTGCTCGAGCGTCCAGACCTTCCTATTGTATTGCATGATCCTGTAGCTCCTGAAGAACTAAAAAAATATTATCAAGCGGCCGACTTCTTCCTATTACCTAGTAGAAGTGAAGGCTTTAATGTCTCCCTACTTGAGGCATGTTCTAGTGGGCTCCCCATCGTAGCCACCAAAGTAGGTGGGAATCATCTCGTCGTACGTTCGCATCATACCGGAAAACTGGTTGAAGCTAATGATGCCGATGCCTTTGCAAATGCTCTGATAAGTGTTCGATCGAGTTTAGAAAAATTCAACCCGAAAACGATTCGAAAAAGAATTGTGGAAGAATTTGACCTATCGGTTCTTTCTAACCGGCTGTCGGAGCAGTACCGGAAAATGGTGAAATAGAGAGGTACTTATTTAGTGGTCGATCGAAATCCTAGCTGCGCAAACTTAGAAATTGAAAAGATAAGAGCCACTAGAATCATAAAAATGCTATTGAGCATGAGCCCGCTAATGAATTGAGCAAACACCATATAGGAAAGGAAACTCGCCATGAGCCCTAAACTAGTGGCTTGAAAAAAATAGACCTGAGTCTTTTCATCCGCTGAGGTCTGCTCCCTTTCGTTGTCTCCAAGCTGTTTAAATAGCTTCATACTTCCTAAGGCTTGGCGAAAGATTAAAACCATAATCAGCACAAATAACAAGAAGCCTAACAAACCAAGCTCAGCAAACACCATATAAAAGTCATTATGAGGCTCAAATATCCACTGGGTTTCTTGAGGTGGATGAAGGTATTGGAAGTAGGTAGAAAAGCCTTGAAAACCCACCCCTAATAAATAACTGTCGGCTATCATGGTCAGGGCAGCACTCGCTAGAACCACTCGAAACTTCGTAGAATCGTCACCACCTCCCGTAAACAAACCTATTATTCGATCCCATAGTGAAAGTATGAGGTTTTGAACCGTTGGGCTTAGTATAATTAATATTACTAGTGCTAGTAAGCCGTATAGGATAAAGGGGTTTTTTCGTTGATAAAACTGAATCACCAACACTCCTATCACAATCGAAATCCAAGCAGAGCGTGAATAACTCAAAATAACGGATGCCAACATAAGGCCTGCTACACCAAACAATAGAACCCTTAACCATTTTTTTTGAGCGTACCCAATCCAGGCAACACATAATAATATGGGCGTGAAGAAATTACTCGCAAATACATTCGGATCATTTTCAGCTCCTGTAGATCTGATGATGCGAACTCCTTGCTTAATGTAATTGAAGGCGAGAATCTCGGGATTCGCATAGATTTGATAAAGATTTATCAAGGCTACGATTGCAGCACTTACAACTATGGAAATTAAGGCAATCTGCAGTTGATTAATTTGCTGGAGAATATTGTAAACAATATAGGTCATACCGAGTAGTACGGTAAATCGGATAGCATAAAATATAGCCTGTTGCCGCTCGGGTGTGTAAATACAGGAAATAAAAATGAGACCTAAAAAAAGTAGATACCACTTTTCCATGCCATAAACTTCAAACTTAGCATCTACTTGAAAAAATTTATAGGCCAAAAACCCACTTACCGAGGTCACCAACGCTAGCTGAAAAAGTGTGATAGGTATCGCACTTTGCTCCGCTAAATACACCAAACCCGAAGCATAGGCTCCTAAAATTAATGGAACCACCAAAAGATAGGTATGTAACGATTTGGTCAACATCTACGCATCCAATTTGGCCTAGTTAGGAGTCCCTATTCACAGTAGGACTAAGCCTTTATAAAGGGAACAGATTGTAACTTTTCATAAAGCTCAGGCTTTACATTTTTAATGTGCTCTACCCAATACTCATACCACAATCGTAAAACAACAAATACAAAACCTACCAAGAAGAAAGCAATCACAATAAACGCTCGCTTTGGATAAAATTTATAAGTAGGAATCGTAGGTTCATCGATCATCGATAAGCCTGAATTAATCTCATTGTAGTTTAGTTTTTGCTGCTCATATTGTGGATACAAGACTTTGTATATTTCTTGTTGAATTTCTACCTCTCGAAACAATCGATAGTATTCAGCGAATAGTGGGGGCATTTGATTCACCGATTTGAAAATATCTCCTT
>CAKZLH010000158.1 GCA_937125285.1 uncultured Balneolaceae bacterium
GCTTTAACTTCGTCGCCTTCTTTGACGGCTAGTTTAAAGCGTACACCTTTAAAGTCAGAGGGTTTAATAGCTGCAGTAGAGATGGTATGCGGTGCGCCTAACTCGGGAGAGCATTCTCCAACGAGATCAATATTCACGCCTCGCTTAATCGTTACTACGTTTGACATGTATGTACTTCTGATGGTCAGTTTAAACGCACAATCCCGTGATTAATGCGTAAATGATGGTCTGAATACCTATTAAGACCTAAAGATAATAATTTTCAACGGTGTTTTTTCAGTCTTTTATAACTTTTTATCAGAACACCTAGTGGCATTATCGGGATTTAGGTTTTTAGCTTAAATCTCTCTTGTCTCTAAATAAAAACACCTGAATAAGAACTTTCAAAAGCCCATTTATTTCAACAACATAGCATCGCCAAATGAGTAAAAACGATACTTTTCTGCAATGGCATGCGCATATATTCTATGCATTTCTTCAAGTCCTACCCAAGCGGATACAAGCATCAACAAGGTGCTTTTTGGCAAGTGAAAGTTGGTGATTAGCGCGTCTATACCCGCATATGAATACCCCGGTGTTATAAATATATCGGTGCTTCCGGTACCCGCAGTAAACATTCTGTTACTTATTCGATCCTCTCCCCCTTCAACCCGTTGCACCACCGATTCTAGGACGCGAACACTTGTGGTGCCAACGGCTGTAATATGTTGTGCTTTGTTCAATCGGCTTGCGACATCCGTAGGTAAATAATACTGTTCTTCATGCATGATGTGATCGGAAATCGACTCGGATTTTACGGGAGCAAAAGTTCCCATTCCAACATGCAAAGTTAGCTCTTCCAGTGAAACTCCTTGCTCTTTCAGACTATTTAGAAGCCGTGGAGTAAAATGTAGGCCTGCGGTGGGTGCCGCTTTGCTACCCTCCTCTTTGGCATATACCGTTTGATATTCCTCCGACAAATCTTCGTTCTGTTCTATATAGGGAGGTAAGGGGGTGTATTTAAATTCATCCAGCTTTGAATCATCTATCGCATGCGATAGTTCTAAAATACGAAGTCCATCGGGTTGAACCGATTGTACCTTTGCCCGTATTCCGGCTTCTAAATCGACTTCTTTACCTACTTTAAACTTCTTTCCTGGTCGAACGAGGGCCTCCACTCGATAAGGATCAAGTGATTTTAGAACAAACAATTCTTTGGCGCCATTTTGAAATAATAATCGGCACTTTTCAACCCGAGAATTATTCACAACCATGGTGGTATTTGAGGGGATATAGCTTCCTAGCTCGTAAAAAAATCGGTCTTCAATAGTACCGGTTGCTCGGTCGTAAACCAACAAACGAGCGTGGTCTCTAGGGCTGGCGGGGTGTTGGGCAATGAGTTCTTGCGGTAACTCGAAATCAAAATCCTGGATTCCTAAACTCATACCTCAATTATACAGGCTTGTGCATCAAATTTAGGATAGATGCTTACTAACAGGCATTAGGCTTAGAATTTTTTCTTTCAAAGCCTTTGGCCCTATTCCCACTTCATCATGTAACTCACGTTGGGTTCCATGCTCGATAATGCGATCGGGTAAGCCCATCATATGCAATTTTGGAGCCTTATCTTGGGATGCAAAATACTCGGCAACCGCGCTACCAAAACCACCAATTACAGAAGCATCTTCTAGCGTAATAACTTCCTCATATTTTTCAATGATTTGATCTAATAGATCGGTGTCTAAAGGTTTGGCAAATCGCATGTCATAGTGCCCTACATCTAGCCCTTCGGCATTTAACTCTTCAGAAACCTCAATAACATATTTTCCAATAGGGCCAAAGCTTAGTACCGCCACATGTTCGCCTTCCCTAATCATTTGTCCTTTTCCGACGGGTATGGTTTCAAAATGATCACGTATGTTCATTCCGGTAGAAGCTCCTCGAGGGTATCGTATGGCCCACGCCGCAGCGTCATATGTAGAGGCGGTAAACATCATGTCTCTTAATTCCTGCTCATTTAGTGGCGAAGAAATAACCACATGAGGAATGGATCGTAGATAACTGACATCATACACCCCATGATGAGTGGGGCCATCGGCGCCAACCACGCCTGCCCGGTCGATACAGAACACAACGGGTAATTTTTGGATGGCTACGTCATGCACTAACTGATCGAAACCTCTTTGTAAAAAGGTTGAATAAATTGCGCAAAAAGCTTTTTTCCCTTGAGCGGCTAAACCTGCCGCAAAGGTAACCGCATGCTGCTCGGCAATTCCTACATCAAACGCTCGCTCTGGAAAGGCCTCCATCATGGGCAGTAGACTGGATCCACTTGGCATGGCGGGGGTCATGCTAACAATTCGGTCGTCTTTCTCGGCAAGCTCTACTAAGGTATGGCCGAATACATCTTGATATTTGGGTGCTTTTGGGCTTGTAGAAGGTTGGGCTAAGGACTTACCGGTAATTTTATCAAATGGGCTACTTTGGGCGTGCCACTTGGTTTGTTCCCGTTCGGCAGGCGCAAAACCCTTCCCTTTTACGGTTACAATATGCAATAGCTTGGGGCCTTTAATTGTTTTTAAATCTTCCAAGATTTTACGAAGCCCATCTACATCATGGCCATCTACTGGGCCATAGTATTTGAAGCCCAGCGAACGAAATAATGAACCTGGAGTCAGCGCCGCTGTAATGGCGGCTTCAAGCCGAGAGGCCACTTTACGCATGGTGGTGCCTGCCGATTTAAAATGGCCTAGCAGATCATAGATTTCGTCTCTTACCCTATTAAACGTTTTACTGCTGGTAACATCGGCTAGATATTCTTTCAACGCCCCAACATTAGGGTCGATAGACATGTTGTTATCGTTGAGAATGACCAACACATCTTTATTCATGAATCCGGCGTTGTTTAAAGCCTCAAAGGCCTGACCTCCGGTCATGGCTCCATCTCCAATGACGGCCACTGCTTTATGACCGTTTCCATCTATTTCATTGGCTACCGCCATTCCTAATGCTGCCGAAATGGATGTTGAGGAGTGACCTACACCAAAAGCGTCATGTTCACTTTCTGATCGTTTTGGAAAACCTGAAATACCACCATACTTGCGATTGGTGTGAAAGTTGTCTCTTCTACCCGTTAAAATTTTGTGCCCATAGGCTTGATGTCCAACATCCCAAATAATTTTGTCTTGTGGAGAATTGTATACGTAATGAAGTGCTACGGTTAATTCCACTACCCCTAATGACGCCCCAAAATGACCCCCATGTACCGATACTATATCGATGATGAACTGTCGTAATTCGTCCGACAACTCTCTCAATTGATTCGGGGAGAGCTTCTTCAAATCAGCCGGGCTATTAATGTGCTGCAGTAAAGGCCCAGCTTTGGGAGTTTTTTGTAATGTAGTCGAATTCGAAATGTCTTGATTCATGGATTAACCCAGAATTTGTTATGACCCGGACTGAACCTCTTTAATTTTTAACTCTGCTTTTTCTAATATAGCAGAGCATTTTTTAGAGAGCTCAACTCCTTTTTGGTACAGTTCAATCGAATCTTCTAATGTTACATCATCCTGCTCAAGTCGTTGAACGATACCTTCTAACTCTTTTAAAGCTTGTTCAAAGCTTGGGCGTTCCCTTTCGGACATGTTTTCTTGATTAATTTCTTCCATAACAAAAAATACCATCTATTTATATAAAGAAAAAACGAGGGATTCCTCCCTCGCTCATTCGTTAACTAACTAATCGGAAAATTTTTCTAAACCTAAGCCTAAACCGGATTGATGTGTATCAACGAATCAATTAGTGATATCGTATAGATACCGAGCCACCCGAAGTCCTTGCACGAACAGGAATGCCGCCTCCATTCATGGAGCCTTCTACATAATCTCGGGTCGAACTGCCCGTAAAATTTTTGAGCTCTGTTCTTACTCGATTACCTCTAAGTTCTAAATCATACCCTAAGTCTTCGGGGATTTCAACAACCACGCTTCCCCCAGAGGTAGCAACATCAACCGATTCTAGAGGTTGGGTCATTTCTAATTCAATACCCCCACCCGATGTTCGGGCTTCAACCTTTCCCGAAATTTCAGTTAAGGTCAAAGATCCGCCGGAGGTCCTGGCCAATAACCCTCCGCTAACTTTTCTGGCTCGTATACTTCCTCCACTGGTACGAATATCCGCCGAGCCTTGAATATTTTCAACCCGAATAGACCCTCCCGATGTGCGCATATCAATGTCGCCCACAATATTTTCGGCCCGTAAAGAACCACCAGAGGTATAGGCCTTTTGTTCGCCCACTAAATCGCTAATTTCAATTCGCCCTCCGGAAGTTTTGGCCTCCGTCTTCGTATTGGTAGGCACCTCGACTTCAAAACCAATGCTAACATTGTTTGATCCTCTTAACCAACCTTTATTGCTTTCCTTTTCCGCTTTGATAACGATTTTTCCGCCAATGTCTTCGGCCGTAATCTCCCAGTTATCTAAATCGGCACTAGAAACCACTTTGCCGTACGAATAAGCAAAGGCCTTAACCACCACTTTGTCGCTCGTACCCCCTTTTACTTCAATACTCCCCCCACTGGTGCTTACCGATATTTCAGCCTTATCACCCGCTCTAAACTCACGTTCAAATACAGCAGATTGTGCTTGAACAAGGGTTTGTAGCATAATAATGGCAAAAATAAATGTTCCACCAACTCGGAGGATTTTATTGGTTACATCTAAATTTTTCTTCATGGCTCAAAATTTTATTAAAGACTTAAAAACTCTACGGAATGTATTTAGAAAGGTTACAGTTAGAAGGATAATTTCAACGAAAATCGTACCTTTGAAAGTCGTACCTTTGTCAGACTCATCGTTTTTGTTATCACTCATTTTCGGCTGTATATGTTTAACTGCTAATCGCAGGCTCGCGAAAAGCACAACCGTCTATTGATTTTATTCTATGAAGCTACCGTTCATTTTAGCAAAGCGTTTTGTTGCTGGAGAGCAATTTGAAAGCAGTGTTCCTGCATCCAAAGCGCTAAATAAAGCAAATCACCAGCTAACACTGGATTTACTGGGAGAAAATGTCGCGACCAAATCGGAGGCCGACGCCAGTGTGGCCGCATATATCAAGGTTTTAGATGGCATCAAAGAGTATGAGCTGCTTAGCGGTATCTCCATCAAACTTACCATGCTTGGCTTGGACATTGATGTAGAGTATTGTGCCGATAATCTGTTTCAGTTATTAGAGCATGCAGAAAAACAAGAGCAGTTCGTTCGAATAGATATGGAAGGTAGCGCCTACACTTCCTTAACCCTAGATTTGTTTAAACGAGCTCATGAGCGTTTTGGTCCAAAACATGTTGGAACCGTTATTCAAGCCATGCTGCACCGCACCAAAGAAGACATTGCCGAATGCGCATCGATGGGTGCCGATATTCGTCTGGTAAAAGGAGCTTATAAAGAATCGCCAAAACGCGCCCTTCAAAAGATGTCGGATATTCGAGACGCCTATAATGCCTATGCCGAAACATTAATTCAGCATACGCCTTTTCCTCGCTTTGGAACACATGACGACGAACTTATACGATCGGTGCGAGAATATTTAGCGCATCATGAACTATCCTATAATCGGGTTGAATTTCAAATGTTATACGGCTTACGAGAACAGGGGTTAAGCGATCTAAACCGATTAGGTTACCCTACCCGGGTGTATGTTCCATTTGGAACCGACTGGTTTCCATATTTTTCTCGCCGATTGGCTGAACGAAAAGAAAATATTTGGTTTGTAATTAGTACTTTGTTTAAACGTTAGGGAAACAGGCCAGATGGGGCCTTTTACACAAGTACTAATACCGGTTATTATGATTAGAGTGCCCACTCTATTTATCACTTTTCTAGGTGGTTTATTATGGTCTTTTGTGCCTTTATTTGGCTCTTTTCATGTTGATTTTGCCTTTATTAGCGCCCTGGGTATTAGTTTTTTAGTAGCCGTTCGTGAAGCAGGCCTCAAACGCAGCCTCTTTACTCCACTTAAAAACACCTTCCTCTACCGCCTGTACAACTACTTCATTTGGCTGCTTGTCTTCTCAATCCCAATCGCCTTACACGACGTTTTTAGAGGAACCTATGTTTGGGATGGTTTTTGGTTTTGGTGCTCTGGACCAGTATTCTCACTTATTTTGAGCGCTACCATTGGGCGATATATCTCTCTACAATCCTATAAATGGCCACGTGTTGTTGCTATTTCAGCGATTCTCTTTTTAGCTATTGGTGGGTGGTTAGTGGTCTTTTTTAGTCTACCTCAACTTTTTTATTTCAATCATATTTGGGGGTTCTGGCCAGGCCCCATCTATGACACTACTGTGCGATTTACTCTAAATTACCTATGGTTTCGCCTAATCACCCTGGTTTTAATTTTCGGTTTTTTAACCCTCTCTCAAACATCTTCTCGGCGATTGGCTTCACCAGGATTTATATTTGCTCTTCTCTTTTTAGCCGTACTGCTTCCCTTTTTTAGCAATGGTGCATTAACTCGTAGTGAAAAAAGCCTTCAAAAAACTTTATCCCAATCTGTAGAAACAGAACACTTTAAGCTTTTTGCTTCTGTTCATATTCCCCGGGAAGAACTTGAGGAATGGGCGATTCGGCATGAATTTTATTTTCAATCACAAATCGAGCTCTTAGAAATTGAATGGCCTAAAAATCGAAAAATTCATAGTTACATCTACAGGGATGCTTGGCAGAAACAGCAGCTGGTTGGAGCAAAGGAAACCAGTTTTGTTCCTATATGGCTTTCTCAAGATCAATTACATATAGCGCATGAACACCTGCCCCATGTCTTGGAGCACGAAATGGTTCATGTGGTTGCCAAGCGATTCGGAAACATATTATTCAATGGCTCATGGAATATGGTACTGGTTGAAGGATTAGCCGAAGCCATTACCCAAAACACTTCGGCACATAGCACCCTGGATCAACTGGTAGCTGTGAAAACCGAGTATCCTACCGTGGATCAAATGTCTTCCCTATTTCGGCTATTTGGCTTTTACACCCAGTCCTCTGGTCTTAGCTACACAGTAGCCGGATCTTTTGTGAGTTTTTTAATCGATAATTACCCTATCGATCTATTGAAGGAATCCTATGAAAAATCTCGCCTCTCGGGGGACTACCCCCCCATGGATCAGTTGGTAAATCAATGGCATGATCGTCTCGAATATGAAAAAATGCTCACCGATACCTTAGATAGGCGCAGGTCCGAGCAGTTGTTCGGCTATGAATCCATTTGGGAACAAGATGGACCTAGAAATCACAATCTGCCTGCTGCAATACTTGATCAATGGGCCTATCATTGGGCTCGTTCCGATACTTCAGCGGCATTGGATCTTTTAGCGAACACTTTTGAAACCTTACCAAAAGAACCTCGTTATCGAATATCTTGGTTTGAGCATGCACTTGAACTACAAAAACCTGAATTGATTCTGAAACACCAACTATTCACCGATTCCTCGCTAGTGGCCAAAAGATTGATTCGGGACGCCTATGCCATGTCTGGTTTATGGACACAGGCTCGCGAAATTAATGAAGAACTTTTTGTTAGTTCTGACCCCCCTACTTTTTTCCAAGACAGTGTTAAGTGGAATACGTATATAGCCCTTAGATATACGAATCAATTTCCAAGCAAAGAAGAATATCTTGGGTTTTCCAAGGAGCTAGTAAATGTTTTGGTCTTTGAATTTTGGGATAGTCCTCTAGCTTCGTCTCCCAAAGATGAGGGGGTGCTCACGAATGCTATTGTACAATGGTTAGGCCAACAACTTACGGGGCCCATTCCTTCGTCGGATCCTTTTACGTTTTCGAATGCGCTAATAATTTTTGAGCGTTCATTGCCCCGGTTATCAGAAGATCAGATTGATCGCTTCTTAAATGACATCGAAAATCACCCCTACCTTAGCAATGAATTGCCTCGGAAACAGTACCTGCTACGGGTTCAAAAACTGAAGGATTGGATTCAATTTCGCAAAACCTATCTAACTACTAAGGTTTGATTGCATTAGCCTTTAAATAGGTGTTCATATAAAGTTTGTATAGAATATTCATTAGCTTAGAATAATTTCTACTAACCTAATGATATACATGTCTAAAACTTCTGATTTTCGACCTTATCATGAATTTACTCGGTTTGAACCATCTGAAATGGTTCAACGCGCAGA
Source organism: uncultured Balneolaceae bacterium (assembly GCA_937125285.1). GTDB lineage: Bacteria > Bacteroidota > Rhodothermia > Balneolales > Balneolaceae > UBA1275. Next base: position 8,175 of record CAKZLH010000158.1, read on the forward strand.
GGATTTTTATACCTTACTGAGTAAGCGCCGTAGTGTGCGATCATTTTCCTCGGAGGAAATCCCCGATGAGGTGTTGGACTATGCTATAAAATGTGCTGGAACTGCTCCAAATGGTGCAAATAAGCAACCCTGGCACTTTGTAATTGTAAAAGATCCCCAAAAAAAACGAGAAATAAGGATAGCGGCAGAAAAAGAAGAGCACCTCTTCTATAACGAGAGAGCTCCTGAAGATTGGCTAGCCGATTTAGAACAGTTCGATACCAACGAACACAAGCCTTTTATTGAAGAGGCCCCTGCACTTATTGCAATCTTTAGTCAATCTTATCATATCAAGGAGTCTGGAAAACAGGAAAAACATTATTATGTAAAAGAATCGGTTGGAATTGCCACGGGTATGCTAATTACCGCCCTGCATCAGGCTGGGCTAGCAACCTTGACGCATACGCCAAGTCCTATGGGTTTTTTAAATGAGTTATTAGGACGGCCGAAACATGAAAAAGCTTTTTTACTCCTTGTGTGTGGGTATCCTAAGGAAGGAGTGGAAGTGCCCAACATTCAAAAAAAACCGCTTAACCATATTCGCACTATTATTTGAGCGAACGGATACTATGTCTTCATCAAGGCCAGAAAAAAAAGTCATCAAAAATAAGCTTCATAAAGAGCTAAAAGAGTGGGGTATTATTCTAGCTATTGGCGGTATCATTTATCTTGGTGGATGGCATACAGAAGTTATAGGTTTTGCTCAGCGGCTTTTATTGAGCACGCATATTATTCAGCCTTCTCTTTCTTCGACTCCTCTAACTGTCGATGAATATCCGGTTGAAATTCCGGGGATAGATCCGAACAATTCGAATGAATGGGTTCGTGCTGACTATAATTTTTTACTTAGTGATTTACAGGGTAATTCTCTCTCAATGAGTTCATTGAAGGGTAAAACGCTTTTTATCAATTTTTGGGCCACCTGGTGCCCACCTTGTATTGCCGAAATGCCCAATATTCAAGGTCTTTATAGCGATCTAAAAGAGGATGAAGACATTGTTTTTTTAATGATATCACTAGATCAAGACCCTCAAAAGGCTGCCGATTTTATGAAGCGCAAAGGCTACGATTTACCTGTTTATTTTCCAAGATCACCCAAACCCCGTGTTTACGATACCTCGGTAGTACCTACAACTTATGTGGTAGATGGTAACGGATACATTGTTATGAAGAAAAGGGGCATGGCGCAATACAACACGAAGCGTTTTAAAGAGTTCTTACGGGCTGAACCAAACCAAAGTGTCGATGTGGATTTATGACCACCTAGGTAATAAGGCGAGATTTAGTTTGGGCTGGATTCCGCCGGAAAATCCGAGACCTTTTGTGTGCTTCGGAATAAATCCAAGCACCGCCTCACCTGAACAATTAGACCCAACGGTTGCGTCGGTGGCCCGTTATTCGGAAGAACATGGATATCGTGGGTGGCTCATGTTTAATATATATGCCCAAAGAGCCACCAATCCCGACCATATGCATCGGCGGATGGTGAAAGAGTTGCACATGCAAAACATCCACCATATCCAAAGATTGCTAGAACAATACAGTGAACATGACCCCTTAGATGTTTGGTGTGCCTGGGGAACACTCATCCAGAAACGTAATTATTTATGGCGCTGCCTAGTTGAAATTGAGGCTTCATTGAGAAACACTCAGCTAAACTTTGTAACACGAGGAGCCCGCTCAAAAAATGGCCACCCCCATCACCCACTATATCTTAAAAAAACAGCCCCCCTTGAAAGCTTTGATTTAAAAGAGTATTTGAAAACAACTCCTAAGTGATTACTAAGGCGGCAAAAGCAATAAGGCTTACTTCTTTTCTTTCATTCTGCTCAAAGAAAGAGCATGAAGCATCCATTTAGGCAGTGACTTTTCTGGATCTCTTTTGGTCATATCCACAAATAAACCAAACTGCTTAGCAATAGGTACTTTGTGCGTTTCGACAAATTCAATCAGTGTTCCATCAGGATCTTCAATGTATGTGAAACGACCCGCGGCCTCTCCCATATCAAAACTATTGGCGCTATCCACTGTAAACGGAAAGCCAGCCGCTTCACATTCCTGTTTTAGAATATCCATTCCTTGTACGTCAAAACAAAGGTGTATAAAGCCGGGATCACCCCAATAGCGGTTCTCAAATAGCTTTTTGGGTGGTGTGTCCGGTGAAATGCTTTGAATCAATTCAATTTCAGTGGGTCCAAATAAAGCGCTAAATCCCCCCTTCCGAGCTTTGCTATGTCGAAGCAAACAGCGACGAAAGCGGCCCGAGCCCCCATTCAACCCGTGAAAATCTTCAAAGACCCCTTCCTTATCATATACTACGGTATCATAACCAAGGATGTCTTGATATAGCTTTTTGGAGCGATCAATATCGGTTGAACCAATAAAGGCGCCAACAACCCCGCCGGTTAATGCGCGTTCTTTTTTGCGAAAAAAGGATTGGCCCTGTATAACCTGGAAGAGGTTACCATGCAGATCTTTCACAAAGAAATTGAATTCGCCCGTCGGGTTTTTTGTGAGAGTAGTTACCACCTGAAGACCTCGCATCGTGAATTCTTCGTAGCTCTTCTGGACATCGAAGCTTTTTATTTTGGCGCAGTTGATTCCCAAATCGCCAAGCGCTACTTCTCCATCCATGGGCGTAGGAGTGCGGGAGGTGTATTGCCAAATCTCAAACCCACCGCCACCACGCATGCTTAGGCTTAAAATAGCTCGTCGATCATGGGGCTTACCCCCCGTATAAGTTAGCATTAGATCGGCGGTTGCCTCATCGTCGAACACTTGAATGTCCATCCCAAAATACCGGCGGTACCACTCTGTGGTAGCAACTACGTCAGTATTTCCTATTCCAATTTGCTGAATTCCAGAGATTACTTTCTTTTGCGGCATGCGGCTTAGATTCAGGAATGATTAGTGTTTTGCTTAGACGTCGTTCGTTGTTTGATAAATTCACCAGGAGTCAAGCCTGTTTCATTTTGAAAGGCTCGGTAAAAAGTGCTTCGGTTTCGATATCCACACTCATCCATGATAACCTCAATGCTCATGTCTGTATTTAAAAATAAATATTGCGCTTTTTTAGTGCGAATGCGATTTATGAATGAATTATAACCCATTTCCAAATTCGTATTTATAGCCTCACTTACATACGCTGTGTTACTTTTAACTTCTTTTGACAGTTGATTAAGTCCTAATTCTGGGTCTTTGTAAAGTTCTTTGGCCAAAATAGCTTCAAATAATGTATTAAATAATGTCCGCCGAGCACCTGATTTCGTAGTTTTGGCTAATTCTACTTTAAAAATATCAATACTTAAACCCTTCTCACCTTTACTCAATTTTTGGTTATCAACGACCTTTATAGATTCCGTAAATTCATTTTTTGCTACAGAAAATAATTTTTCAATTAGAACTTTTTTTTGCTGGTTTAGTAGTAAGGCAATCATAAGACCGAGACCTAATACAACAGTAAGAATGGTTGAAAAAATATTGGTCTGCTGAACTCTCTTTGCCTCAATAGTCTGATTTTCATTTAATAGTTCTGTCTGGCGTAATTGAAAATCTAAAAGCTGTTGGTTTAAACTATCAATAGAACCCTCCTCTAACATTAGTCTTTGATTTTCTACAACCGTTTGACTGTACTTAAAAGCCTGTTCATAATTCCCTTTTTTCTCGTAAAGCTCCGCTAATTTGGTATCTAAAAAAAGTTGACTTTCTAGGTCGTCAATCTCTGTCATTATTTCCTCAGCCTCTATTAAAAAACTTTCTGCTGCTGAAATGGCATTTAAATCTAATAATAGGGTTCCTCTCATCATGCCTATTAGCGCCTGTGGGTACCGAAAATTTAAACCCTTAACTATTTTATAGGACTCGTCATATCTTTCTGAGGCCTTTTCAAATTGATCTTGTTCGTAGTATATATTCCCTAAATTAAAATTATTTTGTGCATAAGCGGACATATCATCTAATCTTTTCGATAAATCAATTGCCCTCAAATAATATTTTGTTGCGCTATCATAATCCTCAATGTTTTTATGATAAACGCCTAAACTTGAAAGGATTAAGAGTTCTCGCTCTTGGTCGCCGGACTGTAGGGTGAGGTTTTCAGCCTGTTTATAAATATCTAAGGCTAAAGAGTAGTTATGTAATATTTCGTTTAGCTGTGCTAAATTGTTAAGGGTTGCTATTTGCGACTGAGTGTCTTTTACAGATTCAAAATATTGAAGATTTTGGATAAGTATATTAGCAGATTCTTTAAACCTCCCGGCATTAATATATAATGTGCTTAAAAAACCTCTTGCGGTAGTTAAATCCTTTTCATCACTGCTATTTGAAATAATTTCTTTAGCAGTTAGAATGCCTTTCACTGTGTTTCTAGTCCTTGAATAAGCCTCTAGTAATTGAAGGTTCAGATAATTTAATTCCTGTTCTGATAAATTAACTAGCTCTGATAATTTTAACCTTTCAATATCGGCGATCACAATTTCATAAAACCCAACCGCATTTAATATCACCCAGTTATCTGACCCAAACCCGAGCAGTAACTCATCGTACTCTTGGTCTATGGCTATTTCTCGAAGATTAAAAAAAGAATCAAGGTAAAGGGAGTCTCTATAATTGTCTTGATATTCAATTCTTAAACGTTCATAATCGGCTATAAGATCTTCGGGAGAGTAAAAAACCTGCGGCCGAACACTATTCGAAAATACCGACAGAAAAAGCATAACACTAAGTGTTGTTATAGCGCGCCTAACTCTGGGATGATTACTATCCACCTACGAAACCTTTGATGAAAAATTAATGGATTTAAGCCCTAATTTATGCGAAATAAATTCTGTCGCTTTTTTGTGTAGGCAATATAGGAATCCAACTTTATCAATGTAAACAATTAAGCTAGCTATCTGCTTTTTTTATCTGATGCCTAAATTCAGCTGGGGTTACACCTACTTCATTTTTAAAAGCTCTATAAAAGGTGGCCCTATTCTGAAAGCCGCTTTCTTCCATTATCTGTTCTAAAGACCTATTCAAGCTATAATGAGCCATTAATCTTTTAGATTCATTTATTCTAAACCTATTAATGAAATGATTGAAAGAAAGACTTGAAAACATGTTAATTGCGGTACTAACATAATTGGTATTGCTTTTCATTGTTTTCGCTAAATCAGACACATTGAAATCTGGCTCTTTGTATAGTTTTTGTTCGACAATTGTTTTAATCATTTGATTGAATAAATCCCATAAAGACTCATTGTCTTTGATCAGCTCCCTTTTAGGTTGGGAAAAGAATACAGAATAGGAGTCTGATAATTCTTTCTGCTTCTCCGATAATTCAGTAATTCTAATGGAGTACTCTAATAGTTTTTGCTCCGTTTTAGATTGTCTTCGTTGATATACACTAATCACTACAACAAAGCCAATTATCGTTAAAAATATAACCGCAAGACCTCTGCTTCTTATCTCTTGAGTTAGCATTCTTTTTTCTAACAACCGTTTCTCATATTCAGCTTTTTGAATCTCGTATGCGGCGGCCTGCTCACGAAGTTGAATTCTCTGGTTTTCAGCGTCTATACTGTCGCTTAATGTTTCTGCTAGCTCATGGTACATCAACGTTTTTTCATAATCTTTTTGACGCTCTGTGAGGTCTTGTAATATTTCATATAATTGCACCTTAGCTATGGGGTCATCTAGCTTCATCTGGATTTCCAATGCCTGCAATAATAAATTGCTGGCTCTATCGTAATTTTCACGTTGTATTTCAACTTTGCCTAACATGGTTAATACCAACGAATACTCTCGTGTTCTGCCCCATTGGGAAACAATCTTTTCTACGGATTCAAAACTTGTTAGTGCTAAATCAAAGTTTTCTTGCTCAAGATATATGTTGCCAATGTTATATAGGTTCTGCGCGATTGAGTATTCATCACCTAATTCTCTGGCCAGCCGCAAACCTTTATTATAACTTTCGATAGCCAATTCATACTGTTGGGTGTTTTTATAAACAATGCCTCTATTAGAATAGATTCTAATCTGTACGTCCAACAATACATACTCTTTGGCAATTGCTAACCCTTCATCAAAAAATTCAATCGCTCGATCGTACTCGCTTAATTCCTCATGAATAACCCCTAAATCACTTAGAATTAGTGCTTTCGTAGAATAACTTTCAGATAAAGCCTCACTATTAAGAAGTTCTAATGCCAACAAATATTGTTCAACAGCCGCTGATAAATTTCCAGATTTTGATAATGCTTCTCCGAGTAAATTAATAAGCTTAATCTCCTGCCTAGCCGTTTTTTCAAAAGCATCTAGCTCGCTAATATGGTTAATTGTTTTTTGGCTTTCATACAAATGATTCCATGAAAGTAGCCGGTCTATTTCTAATTCCACTCGAAGACTATCATCTATACGCTCCAAAACTCCAAGGCTTTCCAATTGAACCAACTTCTCTTGAATTCTGATTGGGGTATTTTTGAATAAGTAATAGTCATTTAGTAATCCCGTAATGGCCGAAAATAACTGATACTTTTCTTGGTTATATGCTTGATCAGCCACCGTTTTAAATAGCGTGACGTTATCATCATCTAAATCGGCGATACCTTGTTGAAAAGTCGCCAATTGAGCAATAAACCGGTCCTCAGATTTAAGAGGCTCATTTGTTAGGTCGGCTATCAACTTATTGATTGCATTAATAGTCTCTTGTTCTGTCAGGGCTTTCTGATTGGCGTCTAAAGCATAAGCCGTAAAAGCATGGCATATTATTACTAAGCAAACAAATACCTTTTTCATACTTATCTCATGGTTATTACATGAAAAATAATTTTCGCATATCTCGTACTTCTACAAAACCTGACAACATACATAATTACTTGTGGTAACCTATAGAATTCGTGGGTATGAATTCAAGGGTGTAAACCTAAAACATGTGTAACAATGTATTTACATGTGCTTCAAACATCTAATTCATGTCTAATATAATTTTAATAATCTAATATTAAAATTGTATTTAGCTCTAAACTCAATAAGCTGTAACAGGTTTCCAGCCGAGATAGAATTGAAATATCCCTCTACTCAGCAAATCGATCGGCCAAGCGATTAATTAAATAACCCGACTCATGTAAGGCTTGGGTAGCAAATGAACCAAAGAAATCGGTCACCTGCTCAAATTCGCGAATAAATCCTTCTCGGTCGTTATTTTCTACCATTTCGGCGAGCATTTGATGGTGTTTAAAAAAACTAAGTAACAAATTGCGTCGTTCCTCATTAGCAAAGACAATGTCGGCATATAATTCAGCGCTTTGAGCAAATATACGCCCGGTCATCATTAGTTCTGCCCGATAGATAGGAGAGGAATAATTCAACATGTCATTGGGTTTCAAATCGTAATGCTTCATAAATGAGCCGTGAAGTAATGCCACAAAATGCCGTAATCCCTGAACCAAATGCATTACATGGTCGTGTTTTTCAGCATCCGCTTTAATCAGGCGCATTCCCCAAAGTTCACATTGATCCAGAAACCACTGACTCTCTGCTTCTCCCTGAACGGTACATGCGACCATAAGCTGCTTGGAAAGGTTCTCAACGTCGGGACCGTGCATAGGATGTAAACCTAAAATTGGACCCTCATGAATAGATTGCATTTCGCTAATAGGTGCCCGCTTGTTTGATGTAAAATCAGCAAGTAATACAGAGGCTGGCAAGCGTCCCTTCAACCGCTGAATAACCGAACTAGTCACATGGATGGGAACCGTAACAATTACCATATGCGCCGTTTTTAGCGCCTCATCCAATTCATGCCAATTTCCTTTGTCTATACTAGTCGTTTGATAACCGGATTGGTCCGCCATACGTTTATACAGGCGGCCCATTCCTCCATCACCACCAATAAACACCAAGTGCTTAATCTCCTCAGTTGCCCTGGGAAATGCGTGCTCGGATTGACGTTGACGAGACGAACTCATAATCATCCGCAAAAAATCTTCTGCCCATGCAGGATCTATGCCTTTTTCAGATGCCAATAACTTGAAGGCATCCGTTTTTTCTTGCTCTCTAATCGGTACAAAAACAGGTAGTTGATGTGCGAGCTTCGTTTTTATGACCTCTTGAACAATCTCTCCTCTCTGCACCAATAGGTCGAGTATTTGTTCATCTATGGCGTCTATCTTCTGCCTTGATTCCTGTAGGTTTTTATTTTGGTGTGGCATGCGACCAATCTAATGTCAAATTCAAAAATACCACCTATAATAAGCGATGTTGTTCTGAGATACCACCCCAAAGCCATTATGATATCTTTTTGTTTAAAATAACCAACTCATTTCTACAGCTAACGCTAAAAACCCGTACCTTCTGAGATGTCAGAGTTTCGCCTACATTCACCTTTCGAGCCCGCTGGGGACCAACCAAATGCCATCAAAGAATTAACCGAGGGTATACTTGCTGGTGATCGCTTTCAAACACTGTTGGGAATCACGGGCTCTGGTAAAACTCGCACGGTTGCTAGTGTAATTGAGAATGTGCAGCGACCAACCCTTGTCATGAGTCATAATAAAACGCTCGCCGCCCAATTATTCCGAGAGCTCAGTGATTTCTTCCCGGAAAACCGGGTGGAGTTTTTTATTTCCTATTACGACTACTATCAACCCGAGGCCTATATTTCATCTCAAGATAAATACATTGAAAAAGACCTCTCCATCAATGAAGAAATCCAGCGGCTGAGATTACGTGCCACCAGCTCATTACTTTCTGGTCGCCGAGACGTGATTATTGTTTCCTCGGTTAGCTGTATTTACGGGATTGGATCTCCATCGGAGTATGAAAAACTCATTATCACCCTCAAAACCGGCATGGAGATTCCGCGTAACACCCTACTCTACGATTTGGTTGATTTGCATTATACACGTAAAGACCATGATTTCCACCGCGGTGTGTTCAGGGTTCGGGGCGATGTGGTAGATGTATTCCCCGCCTACTCCGATGAGGGCTTGCGCATTACATTTTGGGGCGATGAAATTGAAGATATGGCCATTTTTGATGTGGAAACCGGGGCAATTAAAGAACAAGTGCAAGAATTTCGAATTTACCCAGCATCCCATTATGTAACCTCCAAAGGGCGCCAAGAAGAAACCATTAAAGCCATTCGGGAAGAGCTTTCTTTTCGGGTTGAAGAATTACTCGATATGGATAAATACCTTGAGGCCAAACGCCTTGAACAGCGGACGCTCTTTGATTTGGAAATGATACAGGAAATTGGCTACTGTAGTGGGATTGAAAACTATTCGCGGCATTTAAGCGCACGAAAACCGGGTGAACGACCTTATTGCCTGTTGGATTATTTCCCCAAAGATTTTCTACTCGTGGTAGATGAAAGTCATCAAACGGTCCCTCAAATTAATGCCATGTATGGAGGCGACCGTTCCCGGAAAACCGAGTTGGTTGAACATGGCTTTCGCCTCCCCTCGGCCCTTGACAACCGACCATTGACCTTTGAAGAGTGGGAGGGCATGGTGAACCAAGCCATTTTTGTGAGCGCCACCCCTGCCGATTATGAACTAGTGAAAAGCGAGGGCGTTTTTACCGAACAAATCATACGGCCAACCGGCTTGATGGAGCCCGAACTAGAAGTTCGCCCCTTAGGCAACCAAGTAGATGACCTCCTAGAAGAAATTCGCATTCGGGTAGAAAAAAAGGAGCGAGTATTGGTAATCACCCTTACAAAACGCCTATCTGAAGAACTCAGCGCCTATCTAAAAGATATTGGGATTAGCGCCGCCTACATGCACTCGGAATTGGATGCCCTGGAGCGGATTGAAGTTCTATATAAATTTAGAAGAGGTGATTTTGATGTGCTTGTGGGGATTAATCTGCTCAGGGAAGGTATCGACATCCCAGAGCTTAGTCTTGTAGCCATTATGGATGCCGACAAGGAAGGTTTTTTACGATCAGAAACCTCGCTGTTTCAAATCGTTGGTCGAGCTGCGCGTAACGTTAAGGGAAAGGCCATTATGTACGCAGATAAGATCACGGATAGCATGCGTAAAGTTATTGAAGAAACCGAGCGCCGCAGAGAGATTCAAAAAGCCTATAATGAAAAGCACGGTATAACGCCCGCCACCATCGAGAAAGAACTGAAACCGCTGGTAGACCCAGCGCTCATTTCAACCCAAAAAGTCGACTTTTCGAAGGAAGCTGAAGCCGCGGCACAAGCCGATTACCTTGAGAGTGTACGGGTAGCGGACAAGGGCTTATCGTATCGTGCCAACCCCGCTATGAATGAGGTTCACTTCGAATCTAAGGAAAAACTGCTAGAGCATCTTCGCGAAACCATGATTCACGCTGCGAAAAACATGGAATTTGAGGAGGCTGCCCGAATTAGAGATCAAATCTCTAAACTTGAGGTTGAGCTTTAAATCGATATTCTTTGAATACCACCTGGGGTAATTTTAGCTGCTCTGAGCCGCTTTCAACCCGATTTTTTTACATAAATCCCCAAAGGTGGCGAGTTCGTCGTTACTGAGCTCACTAAATAGCTCTACCACGCGCTCAATATGATTCGGAAAAATGGTGGCAATAAAATCTTCTCCTGCAGGGGTCAGTCTTATTATATGAGAGCGTAAATCTGTTGGGTCTTTATCTTTTTGAACCCAACCCTGTTTTTCTAGGTTCATCACCACCATGGTAATATTACCACCTGACTTTAAGATCTTATCCCCTAGTGCTTTCTGATTTAATGGCCCCAAATGATATAAGGCCTCTAAGACGCCAAACTGACTTTCTGTGATATCACATTCTGCAAGTTTACGGGATAAATAGTTGTGCAGTGTATTACTCGCTCTACTGAGTTTTATAAATGCATTCAGTGTCTCAATTTCTCGAGGGCTTCCTTTATAATGCGTTGGCATTTATATCGAATAGGTTACGGTTACAGGCACATGATCCGACATGTCCCATTGTTTTTCCATTTTAGCACCTTCAACTGTAGAAACCAAATCGGCGCTTATCATGTGGTAATCTATTCGCCAGCCTTTATTTCTCGCCTTGGAACCTGCACGATAACTCCACCACGAATACTGATCACCTGTATCAGGATATAAAACACGATAGGCGTCATAAAAGCCCGTTGCAATGAATGAGTCCACCCAGGCCCTTTCTTCAGGTAGGAAGCCTGAAGTTTTATGCTGTTTACTGGGGTTATGTATATCGATTTCTTTATGACAAATATTGAAATCTCCACATATGATTAGTGGTTTCGCTTGCCCCAATAATTTCTTGGCATAACCCATAAAATGTTCTAAGAACTCCATTTTCATATCCTGTCGGATATCGCCGGTGGTACCGCTTGGAAAATAAGCCGAAACTAAATTGAAGTGCTCATATTCTGCTAAAATCACTCGGCCTTCCGCATCTATCCAATCTACCCCTAGACCATTTTGCACCTTAAGGGCGGGTTCCTTGCTGAGAATGGATACTCCAGAGTATCCTTTTTTATCGGCAATTTCGTGGTATGCATGATAGTCCATTGAAGCTAAAGCAGACGCTATATCCGCCTCGTTTGCCCTCATCTCTTGAAAGCAAATAAAATCTGGACTAGTTGTTTCTATCCATTCGGGTAAGCCTTTTCGTGCTGCTGCTCGAATTCCATTTACATTATAAGAGGAAACGGTCCTATTAGACATCGTTAATTAGCTTTTTAATACGGCGTACTTTCGTTTTCCTACTTTCAATATGAATTCCTCTCCTTCATTTGGCGAGAGGGTATGACCGGCATCCATGATTTTTTCATCATTCAAGCTTACTCCACCCTGCTTGATCAATCGCTTTGTTTCCCCATTGCTTGGAGAAAAGTTTAGCTCTGCAATAACCTCCATGATCCGGTACTCAACTCCAACTTGTAGCTCATAGATTGGGGCGTCATCCGGAACTTTCTTCTGTATGATGGTGGTCTCAAAATGTTCTCGAGCGCCTTTTGCGGCTTCTAAGCCGTGATACATCTCAACTAACTTGAACGCTAAGTCATGCTTGGCATTTCTAGGGTCCTCCTCTGATTTCTCCTTTATTCCAGATAATTCTGTTGTTGGTACATCCGTGGTTAGCTCAAAATAGGTGTAGATTAAATTGTCTGGAATGGATAACGATTTCCCATACATATCATTAGGGTGCTCATTAATGCCAATATAATTGTCATAGGATTTCGACATTTTGGCTGAGCCATCGGTGCCCACTAATAAAGGCATCATCAAACAGATTTGAGGGCTTAATCCTTTTTCTTTTTGAAGATTCCGACCTACCAAAAGATTAAATTTCTGGTCGGTTCCACCCAATTCAATATCGTTTTCCAAGTGGACGGAATCCTGACCTTGGGCCAGCGGATAAAGAAATTCGTGGAGTGAAATAGGCTCATTATTTGAAAACCTTTTCGAAAAATCATCGCGTTCAATCATGCGTGCAACCGTCATTTTTGAACTTAGATGAATCACATCCATAAAGCTCATTGGACCTAACCAGTCTAAGTTATTTACAATCTGAAGTCTTTCTGGATCTAATATTTTCTGCGCCTGATCGATGTAACTTTGGGCGTTTGACGCTACTTCATCTTTGGTTAGTGGGGGGCGAGTTGTGTTTTGACCCGTTGGATCGCCTATCATAGCCGTAAAACCACCAATAATGAGAATGGCTTCATGACCTAAATCCTGAAATTGACGGAGCTTCCTCAAAATTACAGAATGACCTAAATGTAAATCAGGCCTTGTTGGGTCAACCCCTAACTTTACTTTAAGCGGAGTTTTGGTCGTTATTGATTTTGCTAATTTTTCTTTTAGTTCTTCTACCGGGACAATCTCTACGGCGCCCCTCTCTATAATGGATAATTGTTCGTCTACGGATAAAAAATTCATTTGTCTTGATTTATAGCAGGCAAATTTTGAATGGGATTATAATTATCTAAAGTTTTCTTAAGCGTCTCGGTATAATTTTCAGCAGCAGGATAAATAGTGGTTACAACATTAAAGGCTGTTGGTCCAACTTGTATGATATAGGGATAGATAAAGGATTGCTTTCGTACATCATCACTTGGAATATTAAATCCAGATAACAGTATGAAAACCGTGCTTATGATAATCGCGGCCTTTAACATGCCGAAAATGGCCCCTAAAAACCTATTGACGGTACCTAAATTAACGGCATCTAGCCAGGCTCTCGTCCAATAAGCGATAATGGATATAACACTGAGTACTCCAATAAAAATAATTGCCCCAGCTAAAAAAGGAATAAAACTTTGGGTTGGGTCTTCAAAAAATTTTGATATAAAGGCGGCTACCTCATCCATATATTTAAAAGTGCCATATACGGCTAACACAACACCAAGGATATTCAATAATTCTTTAACTATACCATTAACCGCTCCTTTGTATGCGGTATAGAGTAACGGCAATCCAATAAGAATATCTAATAAGTATTCCATCTTAGGACTCCAAACGGGCTTTTACAAGTCGATTAACCAATCCTCCGTCTGCCTTTCCTTTTAGTTGTCCCATAATGGGCCCCATAACCTTGCCTAAATCTTGTAGTCCTGAAGCCCCTACTTGTTCTATTTTTGCATCAATAATAGCGATGATTTCATCTTCAGACATTGGTTCAGGTAAATAAGATTCGATGATTGCAAGTTCGGCTTGTTCTGTTTCTACTAAATCTGGTCGGTTACCATCGATAAATTGCTGAATAGATTCTTTTCTCTGTTTTGCTGCTTTAGTTAGAACAGCTATGGCGTCCTCTTCGGTTATTTCGGCATGCCCTCCTGAACGCATTTCTATCTCTTTTTCCAAAAGTTTCGCCTTCAGACTTCTGAGCACTTGTAGCCGTTGAGCTTCTTTAGCTTTCATGGCGGCGGTTAAATCACTTAAAATGCGTTCCTTTAACATATTATTCAGATTTGATGTTTTTGGAATATGTTATTGACCTTCAGGGCAATAACTATGGGAGAAATATGCAAAAAAAAAGGTTATACAAGCTAATGTATAACCTAGAAAAATGTTGGAGAAACAGGATTAAGATTTGTTCTTAGACAAAAACTCACTCACGTTATCTTGGTCGATCATTACCTCACGGTAGCTGTATTTGCCATTTTCATTTTTTGTAGATACTACAACTTTAGCCATTTTTCTAGCAGATGCTTTTTGTTGTAGTGCCTCGGAACCGAATACTTGCTTCTTTGCCATGGTTCTATATTATTTAATTTCTTTGTGAAGGGTATGCTTGCGAAGTACTGGATTGTACTTCTTAAGTTCCATACGCTCGGTTTGGGTTCTTCTGTTTTTGGTGGTTACATACCGAGAGCTACCGGGCTTCTCAGTGCATTCCAAAATAACTTGTACTCTATTACCTTTTGCCATCTTTTATACCTTTTTTAATAGGGTGCCTTTTCTGCGCGCATCTTTTAATACGGCAGAAATTCCTTTTTTGTTGATGGTTCGAAGCGTCTTAGCAGATACTTTCAGAGTAACCCACTTATCTTCCTCAGGAATGTAAAAGCTTCGTTTTTGTAAATTTAAATGAAAGCGATGCTTGGTTTTGTTATTCGCCTTTGACGAACGGTAACCATTCATTGCTTTTTTTCCAGTAATATCGTCTCTTCGCGACATGTTCTTTTTTCTAGAATTTGAGATAGACACCAAAGATAGAGGTATAATTTTCAAAAAACAACGATAATAGCAGGGAAAAATCACAAATTTTTGTGGTTTTCCACAAATTATTAACGAAACACAACCTCTTCGCGCGCCAAAAGGCGCTCAAATTTCGATTCTCCGCCTTTATCTCATGTTTTTTCAATAATAACCCTCACTTTTTTTGTTTTTGGGTCTATAAACGCTATTTTCACCAAATAATATCATCATCTACAAAAGCTATCTTATTTATTTATGGCTACAGAAAATAAAGGCGACTATAAAGCGTCGAATATTCAGGTTTTAGAAGGTTTAGAAGCAGTAAGAAAAAGACCCGCCATGTATATTGGCGACACCGGTCAGCGAGGTCTTCACCACCTCATCAATGAAGTGGTAGATAATTCAATTGATGAAGCCTTGGCCGGTCACTGCGATTATATCACTGTTGCCATAAAAAAAGATGGCTCTATGGCAATAACCGATAACGGTCGGGGTATTCCTG
This sequence comes from uncultured Balneolaceae bacterium, assembly GCA_937125285.1. Lineage (GTDB taxonomy): Bacteria > Bacteroidota > Rhodothermia > Balneolales > Balneolaceae > UBA1275. The sequence goes on from CAKZLH010000158.1 coordinate 23,358, forward strand.
TTGATATGCATCCAAAGTTGGGTATCCCCGCGGTAGAGGTTGTACTTACAAAATTACATGCTGGAGGTAAATTCGATAAAGACACCTATAAAGTGTCTGGTGGTCTTCATGGGGTTGGTGTAAGTTGTGTTAACGCGCTATCCACATGGTTTAAGGCTGAAATTCACAGAGATGGTAAAATTCATACCATGGGCTTTGAACGGGGAGACACCAAATCGCCCTTAGTGGTTGAAGGTAAAACAGAAAAAAGAGGTACTACCATCTCTTTCCTCCCAGATCCCACCATATTCACCCAAACAACTGAATTCAAATTCAACATCATCGCCGATCGAATGAGAGAATTGGCGTTTCTGAATCCGGAGGTTACCATCGAGCTAATCGATGAACGCGAAGAGGATCCAGAAATGGGCCGGGCAGAATATCATTATGAAGGCGGACTTAAAGATTTTGTGGCGTATTTAGATGAAAGTCGAGACGGCATCACCCCCGAGCCAATCTATATTAGTGGTGATGTTGAGGGGGTACCAGTGGAACTCTCTTTACAATATAACACCTCCTACTCGGAAAATGTCCATTCCTATGTCAATAACATTAACACTAGAGAGGGCGGGACGCATGTTTCCGGTTTTAGAAGAGCATTAACCCGCTCGTTAAAAAACTACGCAGAGAAGAACAATATCATTAAGTCTGGTAGCAAAGTTAATATCTCCGGTGAAGATTTCCGCGAAGGGTTAACGGCTGTATTGAGCGTTAAGGTTGCTGAACCACAATTTGAAGGACAAACCAAAACGAAATTGGGTAATTCCGAAGTGCAAAGTGCTGTCGAAGTGACGGTTTACGATCAGCTAAATGAATATCTTGAGCAAAATCCAAAGATTGCAAAAAAAGTTATCGAGAAAGTTGTGTTAGCTGCGGAGGCCAGAGAGGCCGCAAGAAAAGCACGGCAATTGGTTCAAAGAAAGAGCGTGATGAGTGGCGGTGGACTCCCAGGAAAGCTAGCCGACTGCTCAATAAAAGACCCAGAGCATAGTGAAATTTACCTTGTGGAGGGTGACTCTGCGGGTGGCTCTGCAAAAATGGGTAGAAATAGAAGCTTCCAGGCTATTCTTCCGCTAAGGGGTAAAATTCTTAACGTTGAAAAAGCTAAGATCAATAAAATCCTTGAAAACAGAGAGATTCAAGCAATGGTAACAGCACTAGGTGCAGGCCTTGGACACTCAGAAGAAGAGTTTGATTTAGAAAAATTACGATACCACAAAATCATCATCATGACAGATGCCGATGTTGATGGGTCTCATATCCGAACGCTATTATTGACTTTCTTCTATCGGTATATGCGCCTAATTGTGGAGATGGGGTATGTATATATTGCAACGCCGCCGCTTTATAGAATCACCGCTGGAAAAAACATTGATTATGCTTGGGACGATGATACACGGGATAAAATTATTCGAGAACTCAAAAAATCGAAACGAAAATTCGATGTATCTAGATATAAGGGGCTTGGTGAGATGAACCCCGATCAGCTCTGGGAAACGACCATGGATCCCGAAACGCGTACCCTTCAACAGGTAACCATAGAAAATGCTGCGGGTGCCGATAAAATGTTTTCAACTCTTATGGGTGATGACGTAACACCACGAAGAGAGTTCATCGAGCGAAACGCTAAGTATGCAAAACTGGATATCTAACAGAATCCCGTCTACTTCACAATCTTTTTAACTTATATAATTATTCAGAATGGCTAGAGAAAAAATAGTTCCAATAACCATTGAAGATGAAATGCAATCATCCTACATCGATTATTCGATGTCGGTTATTGTATCACGGGCGCTTCCAGATGTTCGCGACGGTCTTAAGCCTGTGCACCGGCGTGTTTTATTCGGGATGAATGATCTCGGTATGTTGCATAACAGAGGGTACAAAAAGAGCGCTCGTATTGTTGGTGAGGTTTTAGGTAAGTATCACCCCCACGGTGATTCTGCGGTTTATGATTCTATCGTGCGGATGGTACAGGATTTTTCTTTACGATACCCTTTAGTCGATGGTCAAGGAAATTTCGGTTCAGTGGATGGTGACTCAGCTGCCGCTATGCGTTATACAGAGGTGCGCATGGATCGTATTGCCGAAGAATTGCTTACCGACATCAATAAGAACACGGTTGATTATCAAAGTAACTTCGATGATACCCTTTTAGAGCCCACGGTACTACCAGGCTCTCTTCCTAACTTATTAGTTAATGGAGCTTCCGGTATTGCTGTTGGTATGGCGACCAATATGGCGCCCCACAACCTAACCGAGGTTATTAATGGAATTAAGGCCTATTTAGACAATAATTCTATTGAAATAAAAGAATTAATGAGCCACATCACGGCGCCAGATTTCCCAACGGGTGGAATTATCTATGGCTATGAAGGCGTGCGTGAAGCCTATGAGACGGGTCGAGGTAAAGTAACCTTACGCGCCCGGGCAAATACCGAGGAGCTCAGAGGTGGTCGTGAACAAATTGTTATCACCGAGATTCCCTATCAGGTGAATAAGAGTTCTCTTATTGAGAAGATAGCCGAGCTGGTTCACACTGAAAAAATTACCGAGATCTCAGAAGTAAGAGACGAGAGTGATCGTGAAGGAATGAGAATTGTAATCATTCTGAAAAGATCTGCCAATGCCGGTGTAGTCTTAAATCAATTGTATAAGTACACCCAAATGCAAACTACCTTTGGAATTATCAACCTAGCCTTGGTGCAAGGTCGTCCAAAGGTTATGGATTTAAGGGAGCTCATACGGCACTATGTTGAACATCGCATCGACATCATTATCCGTAGAACGATTTATGATTTAGAGGCGGCTGAAGCCCGAGCTCATATACTTGAAGGTTTAAAAATTGCTCTTGATAATTTAGATGAGGTTATAAAAATAATTAGAGCCTCTAAAAACCCTCAAGAAGCAAATGTGGAGTTACGCAAGAATTTTGCGCTAACGGATATACAGGCTAAAGCCATTCTTGAAATGCGCTTACAGAAACTAACCGGACTTGAGCGCGACAAAATTGATTCTGAGTACAATGAAATTGTAGACAAAATTGCCGAATTCAGAGTTATCCTTTCCGATAGAGAGCGCCAAACGGAAATTATCAAGATCGAACTTGATGATTTGTTAGATAGATATGGTGATGAGCGCCGCACCCAGATTGTATATTCTGCCGAAGATTTTAGTGTAGAAGACATGATTGCAGATGAGGATGTAGTAGTTACTATCTCCAATAAAGGATTCATTAAGCGCATGCCGCTTAGCGGATACCGCCGACAACGCCGCGGGGGTAAAGGAATGAAGGGTACCACCACTCGTGAGGAAGAGTATGTAGAGCATTTATTTGTGGCCACTAATCATAATTACATTCTCTTTTTCACCGAAAAAGGAAAGTGTTATTGGTTGAAGGTATATGAAATTCCAGAAGGTGGACGCTTAGCTAGGGGTCGTGCTATAGTAAACCTTATAGAAATTGAAAAAGAAGACGCTATTAAGGCCTTTGTACCTGTTAAATCTTTAGACGACGAAGAGTACCTCAAGAACAAATCTATTGTTATGTGCTCGGTTAATGGTCAAATTAAGAAAACAAGTCTTGAAGCGTATAGTAGACCAAGAAGAGACGGCATTATTGCTATCAGCATCAAAGATGGTGACGGTCTGCTAGGTGCTGAATTAACCGACGGAGAGTCTAATATCATACTTGCCAACAGTAATGGCCGGGCTATCCGGTTTCATGAAAATGATGTGCGACAAATGGGTAGAAATACCTCGGGTGTTCGCGGCATGACGCTGGGTAAGAATGATGAAATTGTGGATATGGTCGTTATTAAAAATACACACGAAGCAACCGTGCTCGCCATTTCAGAAAACGGTTTTGGTAAACGTTCGCTAGTTGATGACTATCGTGAACAAAGCCGGGGTGGTAAAGGTGTAATCACACTGAAAACCACTCCTAAAACCGGAGGCTTAATAGCTCTTAAAGAAGTTTCTGATCAAGATGATTTAATGGTAATTACTCAAAGAGGAAAAGTAATACGTATGAATTGCGGCGGTATTCGCACCATGGGTAGAAACACCCAAGGAGTCCGCATTATGAGGTTAGACTCTGACGGTTCCATTGCCGCGGTAACCCGCGTGGTGAACGATGAAGAAGAGGGCGATCCCGGAGAAGCAGAAGATTAATCTAGATTCTTTATCATCTCATTTAGAATAGTCTTTTGCATGTCTCTAAGTTCTGATGGTTCATGAATTACAACCTTTGGACCAAATTGTAAGAGCCACTCGTTTATAAAAGGCAAATGATCAAACTCAAACTCAAGCCTAATTTTTTTAGGCTTGATTTGTTTTTGCCTAATTATTTTAGCCGGTAAATTTGCCTGTAGCCGCTCCATCTCAAATTCGTCGACGTCTAGTATGATTTTTTTTGCGGGCCCGTTAAATCTAAAAATTAGGTTGTCTACATCGACATTCTGTTTTCTGGACCACTCTTCATCTAAAATAACCGGTGATGCCACCCTATCGAGAACAAAACTTCTAAAATCTCCTCTTTTATGAGACCAGCCGATCACATTCCAGTGGTCTTCAAAATACACCAACATATAGGGGTCTATTTTTCTAGTGGCCGTCTCGTTTTCTCTAGTTGTGTAGACAAACTGCAATCTTTTTTTAGAGGCTATAGCCGAGCTTATCGTGTACCAATCCCCGCCCATTTTTTGCCGACCATTATATTTTAAATAGGGATCCACAATGGTGTGTTCTTCTAGCGAGTTCATGAGCCCCTTTAATTCTGTAGGTAACACATTTTTAATTTTTAGCTCCACGCCCGTTGCGTCTTGAACCATTTGTTGATCAACCTGAGACTTCACAAAGTTCAACCCAACCATAATAGTGGCCAGCTCCTTCGAATTAAACATTAGCGGAGGCATTTTATACCCCTCCACCAACCCATAACCTAAATACCGATCATAATTGATGGGCACATTTATTTCTGAAAGTGCGTTAAAATCTCTAAAAATTGTTCGTCTACTGACACCAAAAATATCCGCCAACTCTTTTACAGACTTCTTTCTTCCAGGCTGTTGTAACAATAAAATAAGTTTTAGCCTACGTTCAGAACTATTCATGGATGCACACCCATTACCTTTGGTTACTATTTCTGATCAACAATAATATACAAAGTATCTGTGGGCTTTAGAGCAACTGTATTAAGCTCTTTTAACATGAACCACTGCTTTGCCGGCATAGAACGGGTCTCCAAAAAATTCCTCTAGAGAGAAGAACTCGGCGGCAAAGGGTTCATCAACCCTAGACAGCTCTTCTTTTGCCTCAGAAAAACCCTTTAATAGCACGAATTCACTCGTAATTTTTTTAGAAATAGAATGCATCAAATCATCAAACTTAAATGCGTGCTTACTAATCACCACTACATCCTGCTGCTCGCTTCCCAATGTTTCACGTGAAACATCATTTGTGCCCAACCCCAAATCTTCGCGCTCAAGATCATTAATATCCTTTGATAAGCAATGAACATTAACAAGGTTTAGTTTGCTCACCATTTGCTTTACCGCCCAGAGTTTTTTTTCAACTTTGTCGCAAAGTATTACGTGCTGACCTCTGCTATCAGAATAATAATCTCGGATTATAGCCAAGGGCACACCGGGTAATCCCCCGCCGGTACCAACATCTAATAGTATATCCGCAGCTTTTACCGATGGTACCAATGATAGTGTTAGTGAGTGTACAATATGCCTGTTTATATCATCCAACCCGCTATCTCTGCTAACGAGATTTAATTTTTTATTCCACCAAAGAATTAAATCTGCATATTGTTTAAGGCTTTTTTCCTTCCCCTTAAAGATTTTTTGTAGCCACTGTAGGTCTTCATTAGAAAATGTTTCACGTGAAACATTGTTTTGAAATTTAGCAGGCATCAGGAAACCCTCTTCAGGTAAACCATCAAAACGGACACATCGCTAGCAGACACGCCGCTTATTCTGCTTGCCTGCCCTAAGGTTTCAGGATTAATCTTTTGTAGTTTTAACCGGCCCTCCGTAGAAAGGCTTTTTATTCGATCATAATCCAGAGTTTCAGGAATGATGATGTTGTCTTTATTTGCTAGTTCTCGCACCATTTCGTGCTCTTTTTCGATATATCCTTGATACTTAATTTGGATTTCAACCTGCTCGTAAATGTAGGAATCATCAGTTATGGCATAACATTTGTCCTTTAGATCTTGAGCGGATTCTAATAAGTCAAACACGGAAACCTCTGGTCTTGGCACCACGGTATAGGCCTTGACGGGCTGTTTCAACACTGTGGTTCCTACAGAAAGCAAGTAGTCATTAATCTGTTCGGGTCGAACGCTTTCGTTTGTAAAGAGCCTCATGATCTCCTCTACTCCTTGGCGTTTTTTCTCAAATTCGGCCCACCGCTCATCATTAATCAGGCCTATTTCTCTACCTTTTGGAGTAAGGCGGAGATCAGCGTTGTCTTGCCTAAGTAGTATTCGGTGTTCTGCCCGAGAAGTGAACATTCTGTAGGGTTCTTCTGTGCCTTTATTAATAAGATCATCAATAAGAACACCAATATAAGCCTCTGACCTTTGTAAGATAAAAGGTTGTTTGCCCATAGACTTTAAACCGGCGTTAATTCCCGCCATTAATCCCTGACAAGCCGCTTCTTCATAGCCTGTTGTACCGTTGATTTGACCCGCAAAATACAACCCATCGATAAGCTTAGTTTCCATGCTACGCTTAATCTGATGAGGAGGAAAATAGTCATATTCGATGGCATAACCCGGCCTAAGCATAACCGCTTCTTCGAAACCTGGGATTAATCTAAGGGCTTCGTATTGAGTTTCCTCTGGCAAAGAAGTAGAAAAGCCGTTCAGGTACATCTCGTAAGTATTCCACCCCTCAGGCTCCAAGAATAGCTGATGGCGGTCTTTGTCTGCAAAACGATTTATTTTATCCTCTATAGATGGACAATACCTTGGTCCAATAGACTTAATTCGTCCGTTAAACATTGGGCTACGATCAAAGCCCTCTCTCAGTTTATCGTGTACAATTTCATTAGTATACCCGATCCAGCAAGTTAACTGCTCTTTTGCTCTGGGTAATGGACCTTTTGTAGAAAATGAAAATGGAGTTGGATTATCGTCTCCATACTGGATTTCAAGTTTAGAATAGTCAACGGTTCTACCATCTATCCTGGGGGGTGTACCTGTTTTGAGTCGACCTACTGCAAAACCTTGCTGCTCTAGGGCTGCGCTAATACCTATAGACGCTCTTTCTCCAGATCTACCCCCTCCATAATTAGCGTCACCGATATGAATAAGTCCATTTAAAAAGGTACCACTGGTGAGCACAACCGATTTAGAATAAAATTTTTGGCCTGTTTGAGTAACCACCCCTTTTACGGCGCCATCATCAATAATAAGGTCGACTACATTGTCTTGCCGGAAGCTAAGTTGTTGTTTTTTTTCAAGTTCTTCCCTCATATATTGAGCGTACAACATCCGATCACTTTGGCAACGAGGGCTCCACATTGCGGGGCCCTTACTTCGATTGAGCATCCGATATTGCACGGCTGATCGGTCGCTAACAATGCCAGATAATCCACCAAGAGCGTCAATCTCTCGAATGAGTTGACCTTTGGCCACACCGCCCATAGCTGGGTTACAACTCATTTTCGCAATAGCCTCTAGATTCATTGTAATCATGAGGGTTTTTGCACCCAATTCAGCGGCTGCACCAGCGGCTTCACTGCCCGCATGACCGGCCCCCACAACAATTACATCATATGTCGGATATAAATCAGTCACTATTATTACCTTGGATTACAATTAAAAAACAAAGGCAAAAAAAAAGCCCTGGTATCAGGGCTTAAGCGATCCGGAAGGGACTCGAACCCTCGACCTCCTGCGTGACAGGCAGGCGTTCTAACCAACTGAACTACCGGACCATT
>CAKZLH010000159.1 GCA_937125285.1 uncultured Balneolaceae bacterium
AAGCCGAAGAAGGTAAAAATGCCTTCTTAGAAAAACGAGCGCCCAATTGGGATAAATTTAAGCGTTCACCTTCCTAAGCGGGGTAGCACTGTTTGGCTGTTTACTAGTGATTTTGTGGGCTTTACCCTCCATTAGTCGCTATTAGTTACCACTTAGCCCCTTTTAGCCACCGAACACATCTTTCATCTTAGAGAAGAAACCCTTCTCTTCTTCAGTTTGGTTTGAAGTGGCAAAGTTTTCGTTACCACGAAGGCTTTCAATGGATGAACGTTCTTTATCGGTGAGGTTTTTAGGGATGTACACATTCACGCGCACATACTGATCTCCTTCACCCGAATTATTCAACCCGATAATGCCCTTCCCTCTCATGCGAAGTAATTTACCGGGTTGCGTTCCTTCTTCTATTCGTAGTTTGGCCTTTCCTTTTAGAGTGGGAACTTCTATCTCAGCACCTAAAATAGCCTGAGGTATGGTAAGGGTAAGATCATAGTAAATATTATTGCCATCTCGCATGAAATGCTCGTGCTCGGTTTCTTGAATAAGCACAATCAAATCCCCAGCGGACCCTCCTCTTCGGCCTGCATTTCCCTGTCCGCGAAGTGTGAGGTAATTTCCGTCGGAGACACCGGAAGGAATGGATACCTTGATGGTTTCCTCTCCCTTAACTCGGCCTTCACCCGAGCAATTTTTACACTTATTGCGAATAATTCGTCCTTCTCCCTGACAAGTAGGACAGGCTTGCACATTCACCATCTGCCCAAGCATGGTTCGGGTAACCTGACGAACTTCACCAAGTCCGTTACACGTTCCGCAGGTTTCAAAATCTGAATCGCTCGCCGCCCCTGTTCCCGAGCAGGTATCACAATTAAGCTGCTTCTTTACCTTCAGCTTTTTTTCTGTACCAAAGGCAATTTCTTCAAGGGTAAGTGGTATACGAATCTTTAAATCCGATCCTGGAGTGCCGGGCTCTCGTCGTCGACCTCTCGAGCGACCTCTACCCCCTCCGAATATATCATCACCAAAAAATCCCCCACCAAAAATATCTCCAAATCGGCTGAAGATATCCTCCACATCAAAGTCCATTCCTCCGCCACCAAAGCCTCCTTGTCCGCCTAATCCGGCGTGTCCAAACTGGTCATATTGAGCTCGCTTCTGAGGATCTCGAAGTATTTCATAGGCTTCAGCGGCCTCTTTGAATTTCTTTTCCGCATCGGCATCTCCCTTATTTCGATCAGGGTGATATTTCATCGCCAACTTGCGGTATGCTTTTTTGAGTTCGGCTTCGCTTACCCCTTTGGCAACACCCAATACCTCATAATAATCTCGTTTCGACATAATGCTTATATAATGCGTTAATTGGTGGTACTATTTGATCATTGAATTATTCACTAACGATCACTTTAGCATGCTTAATGACTCGGGTGCCAATCTTATAGCCTGATTCCAGAACTTGCAGAACCGTATTACTCGGGATAGATGAATCACTGGCAGGCTGACGCAACATAGCATCATGTAGGTCCACATTAAAAGGAACGTTGGTTTCACTAATGGTTTCAACCCCATAGCGCTCGAATAATTGCTTAAACTTGTCGGCCACCATCTGAACACCCTGCAAAAAGCTAGAATCAATTTCGGTCGTAGCTGAAGCCTCTAGGGTTCTGTTCATATCTTCCGCAATTGGAAGGATGTCTTGTAATGCTTGAATACGAGCATCTTCAAATAAACTAATACGCTCTTTTTGAACTCGCTTGCGAACATTTTCAAGTTCGGCCGCTTTTCTGAGGAGTGCGTCTTTTGTATGAGCAAGATCGGTCTGCAATTGAGCAACCAAATCGAGCTCTTCCTCTGCTACCTCACCTTCAGGGTTTTGGTTTAAATTCTGATTTGATTCCTGCGTGCTGTCTAAAGGAGTGTTGATATGATCTTCTTGAGTTTCCTCATGGCCGTTTTCGACAGCTGAACTATTGTCAGTTTCGTTCATTTCTTGCTCTGATGAATTAATTTGTTCTTCCATGCTTGTATGTGATTGTCTGTTCAGAATTAAACTCGGCAATTAATATGCCAATACTAGCCTATTCCAATAAAATGACAAAGTTACCCAATTTAGTTGGGTATTTCTGACATTTGGGCAAAAAAAAGCCCTCTCCAAATGGAAAGGGCTTTGATGATAAAAATCATTCAAATAGCCAAGCTATTTCGCCTGACATTTGAGTGAAAACCTATTACTGCTCGCTTAGACAATCACCAGTGGTACATAGAGTAACCGTTGGTAAGCTAAGGGCATTAATTCTGGGTAGTGTGGATCCAAATTTAGCCTCTATTACATCCAACATGCGGTTTACAACAATCGCATTACCTCTAGGATTTGGATGAACTCCATCGGTAGATAACACCCCATTGGGAGAGAAGTCAGGTGCTAAAGCAACACCGTCTACCGTAATACCAGGTACACCGTCACTTAGCCCAAAAATATCGAGGAATCCATTCACATCCGTATCGGTGTTATAGTAAGCAATACGCTCTGCAACACCTGGTTGAGATACAATGTTAGATATAATCGCATTAAAGGTTTGGCGCTTCACTTCAATCTCTAGATACTCGGCCGCTGTGATTGCATAGCGATCTGCTAAAGGCAGTACCACTCCGTTAATGGATAATGGATTTGCAGGATCGGCAAGTTG
>CAKZLH010000160.1 GCA_937125285.1 uncultured Balneolaceae bacterium
GCCTCTTGTGCATAGTGATGCCAATTTTGAATGATATCGTTGATTTCATTAATGATGTTATTGGCTTTGTTCTTTTTCATTGAAATACCTTTGGCTACACTCAGAAGATCGTTTCGTGTTATGCCGTTTCGTTTGCCATTGATACTTAAGGAGTGTTGACTAACCCACTGACTTCCTGGGCGGTAGGCATGACAAAGGTCATAGGCAGGGGCTAATTGCCAGTTTCCACCTTTTTTTAACAAAAAGGAGAAATTTTTGGTGTGATCATCACAATTACGGGCAATCACATTAAATACCATTCGGCGGAACATCTGCTCAGCATCTTTATACGTGAGTTTGAGTGCTCTCATACACTGAAATAGCTGTTCATAACTGAAACTATTTACCTGATTGTAATCGAAATGCATAAGGCCACAAAAGGTTTGTACGTGATGTTTAACGTTTCCATCCTCCCGATCAAATCGTTTGGTCATAAAATGCGCCCTGCCATTTTCTTCGAATAGCTGAGAAGGCATCATGGTGATGCCGCAAGCCACAGCCATATGATAGTAGGCCATTTCAACCCGGCCATAGCCCTGAGTAGATCCTAGCTGAACGTCACTTACTCCATCTAGTTTTATGAGCCAGTGTTCGAAGCCTTTTCGAGCTTTGGTTTGACCCGATGTAACCTCTCCGGTTTTCTTATTCCATGCTATGATGGCCTTGGGGCGTGCTCCACCGGCTGAAGTCCCAATTTTTAAAATCTCAGAAACCGCCTTTTCATCATCTTTTTTAAGGTTGGTTGCAAAATGTTCGCGTTCGGTTAGGATTTTTCTAGCGACACTAATCAGGCTATCTATTTCGAGTGAAAAAGTCCGCTTACTTTCTTTGAGTACGGTGGGTTTAAATTCTAATGCCCCCATGCCGCGAGTCCCAATAAAGCATAACATTTCAACCGGATTCATGCTGTCTTGTGGCCGTCCTTGTTGGGCTAACCACATATTAATCAATTGATTTCCATAGGTATCCGGAAGGGCATCGGCAAGTAATCCAGGTAATCCTTTAAACGTATTATACTCGGTGTTTCGCTCTTTTCGAAGCTCGGGAAAGGAATAGATTCGCTTAGGTGAGCTAATCGGTAATTTTAAAGGAGAAAGTTCCCAGCCCAGTGTTTTAAAGCCTGGATTATATTCAAAGGTGGCTAGGCCAGTATCCTCTTGCCAGGCTACCGCACCTGCTAATTCGTCCCAGATATAGACTTCTGCTACCTTGATACTCATGTCCTACCAATTTGTGGGGGTTGAACGTTCTGTATGTTTCCCGCTTGCTCTTTTTCGTTTTTTCTTTTCCAATCTAGCCAACTCTAATGGACTGATGCTTTCCTGAACCAGAAAGCTATTCATGATGTTTAATTGGTCTAACACCCGAAGTACTTGAATGAGGGTAGAGAGATTTACGGTTTCTCCTCGTTCTAACAGACTTAAGGTTGAACGACTAATTCCCGCTTCCGTAGCTAAGATATCCTGTGTCTTGTTCTGCTGCATTCTATGATGCTTGATAAAGGCACCGATATGTTTAGCCAGTGCACGATCACTCATAGAGCCCCAATGATTGTATGATTTATCAGTCATTATACATGATATTTATATTAATGAATGAAATATAATGCAAAATAAACCTAAAAAATACCATGTGCAATATGGACATTCTGGTCGGCGATTATCGTGCAGGGTAGTTTCGAACCGAAATAACTACGCCATCCTTTGGCATACCCAACTTCTAAATTGCATCAACCAAATGAAATAGCAAACGAGATCAAAATGATGCATAGAAATGTTCTTATTTGGAATTGGTATTTGGGATTAAATATATTGTAAAAACAATGGGTTATATCTAAATAGCGTTATGTCGGCCAGAAATACATTAAAAAGGCTAGGCCTGCTCATTATGATTCTCAAGAGAAATCATTATCCGAGCAAGCAAGAGCTTTTGGATTATTACGAGCAGAGAGATCTGGGTATGAGCGACCGTTCATTCAGTCGCATGTTGGAGCATTTACGCAATGAATTTGATATTCATATTGCCTATCACGCTACCCATCGTGGATACTACATCGATTGGAATAAGTCTATGGATCTGTATGCCATGGAAGATCTCATTGAACTGAGTCAAATCAATCAGCTCATTATCGAATACCTAAAGAACCAAGCTGTTCACAACGACTATATCATCCTCGATTCCAGAACCGAGATGGAGGGGATGGACGTGTTTGTACCTTTGATGAAAGCCATAAAAGAATGCAAAGAAGTCCGGTTCAATCATTTCAAATATGAGACGGAGCAAATGAGTGAACAGTTGGTTCAACCCTACTTTTTGAAGGAATTTGAACGTCGTTGGTATTTGGTAGGAAAGCGTATCACCGACGGAAAGAGAAGAGTGTATGGGCTAGACCGCATTCATAATTTTGAGCAAAGCACTAAGGGTTTTACCAAAGATGAGCGGTTTCATATAGAAGATTATAAAAACACCGTCGGGCTAAAAATAGTGGGCGAAGGGGT
>CAKZLH010000161.1 GCA_937125285.1 uncultured Balneolaceae bacterium
TTGGGTATTCCTTTGAGTTCTTGTGGGGTTACGGATTCGGGTGATGACTCGGATACCAACGTCAATGAAGACAATGACAACACCGATGACTCAAACAACAATGACGGGGGTGGAAATAGCGCCTCTGCTTTCAGCGTCGATGGTAATACCATCACCATTGATACATCGGTAAGTGGTGGTGAAGCCTTAGCCTCGGCGGGTGGTTGGTTGATTGCCAGTGAATATGGCTTTCTCGCGATCAATATCGATGGAGCACGAGTACGTGCCTTTAGTGATGTTTGTACGCATGCAAGTTGTCGTAATGCTTGGCAGTTTTCAAACTCGACTTTCATATGTACCTGCCACAATTCGGTTTTTAACTCATCTGGTCAAGTTGTGAGCGGACCTGCCGATAGTCCGTTACCCGAATATTCGGCCTCTAAAAACGGAGATATCATTAAGATTACCAAAGGCTAGACATAGATTCTGCACATTGTAATAGCAATTTACCTCACATATAAAGTGAGTACTCACTCACAAACAATATTAACCACACAAAGATCCTTCTAACCAACCTTCAAGAAGCCAACACCATCGAAGGTAATCAAGACCAACAAATCCTAAAGCCGATACTTCTTTTTTACCAATTCACGCAGAGCTTCTGGCTCTTGAATCTGCCCTCGAACAATACCGTCTCGTATGCCAGACAAGGATTGATACAATAGCTCAGCTTCAAGTTCGAATTTAGAAAAGCCCATTTCCTTAAACATTCGAAGGACCCCTTCACGTAAGTATCGCTCCCACTCCTCGGGTTCCCATTCGGTTCGGATCGACTGAATTTGACTTCTTAGCCGCCAAAATTCGAATCTATCAGCAGGAATATCAAAGAAACTGTCCACCAATTTTGAAAGAAATACTTTTGGGTCATGCTCAGAAATTATCTCCGCTACTGCCTGATACATCTCATCAGCACCCTGCTGCAACAGGGAATCGAGCAAGGCATCCTTCGAACGAAAGTGGCGAAATATTAACCCTTCCGAAACTCCTGCCTGCTCAGCAATCATTCGGGTTGATGTGTTATGAAAGCCTCGCTCTACAAATAACTGCATGGAAGCTTGCATGATTTTTTCTTTTCGATCAATCATAGCCCCAATCTAATAAAGTGAGTAATCACTTACAATATTTAAATCAGATACTAAAGCAAATCAATCTCTAACTCAGGTGTAGCACTTCGATGACCTGCCACATAAGCTCCCATCTTTGACCCAAAGGCTAATGCTTTGTCATCATTCCATCCCATAGTCCATCCATAAATAACCCCCGACAAAAAAGCATCGCCCGCACCTACCGTATCCACTACCTCTACAGGAGTGGCTTTCATGGTCAATAGCCCCATGTCTCTGCGCCACAAAACCGAACCTTCGGCCCCAAGGGTAAGCAGTATGGCTTCTACATCAAATAGACTTCCAATAGCATCAAATGCCACATTCAAAGTATCGCTATCATTCATGTTCAGATTATCTTTCAAACCCTTATTCAATGCAGCGTCTCGATCCCCATCTCCATCCCCCATCCACTCCAATACCAACTCCAATTCCTCTTCATTTACCTTCAAAACATCGGCCATATACATCAAATTCAACACCAGAGATGGCGTGTAGCCATCTTTGCGAAGATTCACGTCCAGCACTAAGGAAGTTGATGAATCCCGATGCTCAATCACATTTAACAAGGACAAGCGACTTAGTTCCGACCGAAAAACCAGCGAACCTACCACCAAATACTTAGGTGGTTCTTTCGGGTTGAAACTACCTTCTTCCTGCCAAGGA
>CAKZLH010000162.1 GCA_937125285.1 uncultured Balneolaceae bacterium
CCCTGCCAAAGTGCACCATCATTATATCCATAGGCATATTCTGTATTTAAACTGTTGAAACTATAAACAGGTAACCAGTCGAGGTAGTTACCCATTTGTTCTTCATCATATTGGACACTGGAAATAAATGAGATTGATGTGCTATCAAAGTGAGTCTTCGATGCGGCATTGACGACATCCAAATGGTTTAATAACAGGTTTTGTGCCAGAGCAGGATTGGAATGGAATCCCAAAATGAATGCAAACAGTATTCCTATAAACGTTGAAATGCTACTAATGGGGTATTTTTTATCCTTTAAGGGGTTCATTTTTAATCTGCTCTATAATCAAACCGGGATTTACGTTTAGTCCATTAACGTTAAAGGGTTCTAGTACGTTACCTTCGGCCCATTCATTATACGATTTAACCAAGATAAAAGGGAGCTCGTCTGGGTCTAGTATTTCTTTTATAAGCTTCCATTGCGCATTCAGTAAATCAAGTGTATTTCCCTGAATCAGATTGCCTTTGTTACCATATCGATAAGTCGTATCCCAACCACTCAGTAATGTAGGGCAGAAGTGTTTATGATGGCTATTTTGAGTAATGTGATCGGAAAACCATTCGATATATTCTTGTAAGGTAGTAATCACTGGCTTTTTCCATGGATTCAATGAAGCAAGAAGTTTTCGATGTTTGAACGTATTTTTTTGGATGAATACATCCTCAGGAGGGAACCCAATTCTTGTACAATCGAGTTCATCCTCTAACTTTTTGGGTGTGAATAATGTTGGGAATAACCAATGAATGTTGCTGCCAGTTCGCTTTTCAAATGTGCTATTCAATTCTAAAATGTACCGAATAGCCTCCTCGGAGTTAGGTGCATTGACCTGGTAGAGGGGTTTGCTATCCAGTGTGATATATCTCGAGTCTGAAAAATAAGGTAGCAGATCATCAATATGTGCATCTATATCTTCAAGTCGATATTGCTGCTTGAAAATGATTTCTTTTTCCTTACCTACCCAGGAACGGGTCCAATCGGCGTTTGCCCAAGCAAAGAAAAATCGTTGATTGATGGCTTTGGAGGTTAAATGATATTCTGGAACCTTAGTAAGTGTGCGTTTATTCTTCCAAAACCAATAATACCAATACACCAAACCATCTAATCCCATCTCGCTGGTTTGAGTTAGTACCCAATCAATTTCTTTCGGTTTAGATAAATCGTAATAGAAGTCATTTACAGGCTGAATGGGGTGTTGATGCCCAGAGAACTTAGGAGAACTATTACGAATATTTGTCCACTCCGTAAAACCTTTTCCCCAATGGCGATCATTTTCTGGAGTGCTGTAAAATTGGGGTAGGAAGTAGGCGTAGATTTTGGGCATAGGGACGATATTATATGATTTTACCGTCTTGCATGCGTAGAATACGATCGGCTATATCTTCGTAGCTGTAGTCGTGTGCAATATTAATCACAAG
>CAKZLH010000163.1 GCA_937125285.1 uncultured Balneolaceae bacterium
GCGCCAAATAACGGCTATTCGAGAAGGCGTCGAGCCAGAGTTATTTGGTTGGCTTATTCCCAAGCCAAACAAGTTTAGTATTTCCAGAGCACTCCCTTCGTGGTTTATGCGACAAGTAGGCCAAGTGAAATACGACTTGGACACAAATAATCACGGAGAACTCCGGGCATTTGTGGTAAGTGGGGAATACGAAAAAGTATTTCCTTTTGACATATTTCCAGTACAACTACTCAAGGCCATCTTGAACGAAGATATAGATGCCATGGAGAAATTAGGATTGTATGAGCTCGTGGAGGAAGATTTTGCTCTGTGTGAAGTGGTTTGTACTTCTAAAATAAATGTTCAAAATATCGTGCGTGACGGATTAAATCTGTTGCGATCCGAAGTAGGCTAAATTAGTACTAGGTTAATTCAAACGATAAACTATTCAATTTCCAATGAAAGCTTTACACCAATTCATTGACAGTAATGTTCACCCATTATTTAAAGAAGGATCAAAATTAGAGAAGTACTGGCCGGTATATGACGGTTTTTACACCTTTTTATTTACACCCGGCCACACGGCAGATGGAAAAGCCCATGTACGAGATGGGGTAGATTTAAAGCGTACCATGAATACGGTGATTACCGCATTAATACCCACTCTTCTTTTTGGGATGTGGAATGTCGGATACCATCACTTTAATGCAATCGGAATAGACGCCACATTCTTCGAGCAATTCTTATTTGGTGCTATCAAGGTAATTCCCATGGTCGTGGTTTCATATGGAGTAGGCCTTGGTATAGAGTTTCTGTTTTGTGTTATTAAAGGGCACCAAATTGAAGAGGGCTACTTAGTTAGCGGAATGTTGATACCTCTTATTATGCCGGTAGATTTACCCCTTTGGATGTTGGCTTTATCCGTAGCCTTTGCGGTAATCATCGGAAAAGAAGTGTTTGGTGGTACTGGGATGAATATTTTCAACCCAGCTTTGCTCGCTAGGGCGTTTGCTTTTTTTGCTTATCCGACCTACATGTCAGGGGATAAAGTTTGGATTAATACTACTGGTACAGAAGGAATGATGGCGGTTGATGGTTTTTCAGGCGCTACAGCGCTTGGCGAATACGCAACGACCGGTGTTTCTCAGTATAGTGCTCTGGACGCTTTTATTGGAATTATTCCTGGATCGGTTGGTGAAACATCAGTAATCGCTATTATGCTAGGTGCTGGACTACTGTTATTTACAGGCATTGCTAGCTGGAGAATCATGCTCAGCGCAGTTGTTGGTGGAGTAGTAATGGGGCTTATTTTCAACGCCGTTGCCCCATTTGCACTTAGCGCTGAACAACAAGCATTTATGGCAGTGCCTTTTTGGCAACAATTAGTGATGGGAGGTTTTGCTTTTGGTGTAGTATATATGGCTACAGATCCCGTTTCCGGTT
The DNA here is from genome assembly GCA_937125285.1 of uncultured Balneolaceae bacterium. Lineage (GTDB taxonomy): Bacteria > Bacteroidota > Rhodothermia > Balneolales > Balneolaceae > UBA1275. The sequence goes on from CAKZLH010000163.1 coordinate 1,423, forward strand.
CGCAGACCGATACAGGTAAATATGTATATGGCTTTTTGATAGGATTTCTATCCATCATGATTCGCGTATTCAATCCCGCTTATCCTGAGGGAGTAATGTTGGCGATTTTATTTATGAATACGATGGCTCCTTTAGTAGACCATTACGTAATTCAAGCCAATATCAAGAAAAGAGAACAAAGATTAGCACTTAAAACAGCTACGGCATAATTATGGATGTAAATAAAAATTCATACACCTTTCTATTCGCT
>CAKZLH010000164.1 GCA_937125285.1 uncultured Balneolaceae bacterium
TCAATCACCTCGATAGTTATTACACATGATATGCATAGTGTTCTGCAAATCGCGGAACAAGTTGCCTTTTTAGATGATCAAAAGTTAAGCTGGTCGGGTACCATTGATGAAATGAAAGCAAGTAGCCATCCGCCTCTGTTAGATTTTATTAAGGCAAGTGAATACCAAATCTAAGTGGTATATTAGCCATAAGTTTAGAATGAATACACAAAGATGAGTCAGGTGAAAAACATAAGTAACGAATTAAAAATTGGATTGGTTGTGCTATCGGCCATTATTATCGGGTATATGGGGTTTCGTATAATGAAAGACGAACCCATTTTTTCGCAGGTCAATTTACTGTACACCAAATTTGAAAGCGTAGAAGGACTGATTCGTGGTAGTAATGTCTATTTGAATGGGTTTAAAATTGGGACCGTACGCGAAATGCAGTATATACCAGAAGAGGATAGTGCATTAATTACACTAAATATTACCGAAGATATACGCTTACCGAAAGGGTCCATGGCTCAGTTAGCGGCACCTGATTTTTTAGGTTCTTCTACCATTCGGATTATTAAGTCTGATTCACAAGAAACCATGGAATGGGGTTCATCACTGAAAGGAATTCAAAAAGAGGGGCTCTTAAATGTGTTTACTGATCGAGGGACCGCAATTAGTGATTCGGTAGCGGTCACGATCACTTTGCTGAATGAAAAGCTTCGGGCGTTGGACTTTCTAAACCAACAGTCTTCTGAAGATATAGGAGGTACACTTTCCAATGTAAAGCAGACCAGCGACCATGTGCTAGGGGTAATAAAAAATAGTTCAGATGAATTGGAAGGAATGATTCAATCCGCAAAACAGACCCTAGATACTATTGGTGATATCAGTGATTCCTCACGAGTTTCTATTGAGCAGAGTATTCAGAATCTCGAGGTTTTAAGTACCGAAATGAACATCCTAACCAAAGAATTAACGCTAACCTCTCAGAGTCTTCAGTCGGTCCTACAAAAAATGGACAGTGGTGAAGGAAGTCTAGGATTGCTCTTAAACGACCCCTCATTTTATCAAAATGCCGATTCTCTAGCGTTCAATTTAAACCTATTAATTAAGGGAATTAATGAGGATCCAAAGCGTTACCTGAAGCATTTACGTTTGTTTGAATTATTTTAGGCCTATTCATGTCTAAAGACCGTGGCTTTTACTTTTAATTGCCACCTTATTGGCGTATATTTGCGATCTTGCTATTGTTTATTTAGATCAATGAAACCCTTGTTTTTGCTATTGGAGTAAATCAAGACTTTTGAGCTAAGAACTCTAGTTTGTAGAATGCCGGTTTTCAGCCGGGAAAATCAACAATTAACCGTACGATTTAGAGGAAACCTGTCATGGGTGTAATGGGAAAATTTAGAGATAACACTGGAGTTATCTTGTGGATATTAATAGGATCTTTTGGTCTTTTATGGGTGGTCATGGATGTATTTGACCCTAATGCGTTAATGATGGGCCCTAGATCTTTGGGTTCTGTAAATGGCGAACCCATTAGTTATGAAGAATACAATAGCCGGGTTCAGTACTATTCTAATGCCTACAGCCAGCAAACCGGACAGAGCATGACCCCAGAATTACGGGCGGCCTATGAGTCTCAGGTTTGGGACGAAATTGTGAGCTCTAAGTTATTGGAACAAAAAATGGATGAGTTAGGGATCACGGTTACCGATGATGAGCTGTTGAGTATGGTATATGGAGAAAATCCCGATCCGCTTATTCGCCAATATTTCCAGCGCGAAGATGGTACCATTGACCGATTTATGGTTCAAAATGTGCTTTCAGACGAGCAGTATAGCCAAGAAGCTATTGCTATCGAGCTTCAATTACGCCAAAAGCGACGTCAAGAAAAACTAACGAACTACATTACTTCTGGCCTTCAAGTTACCCAAGCCGAAGTGGAACGTGAATTTACCCGCCGTAATACCTTTGCTGAATTGGAATATCTACGTTTTCCATATAGTGAAGTAGATGAAGCGACTATTGAAGTGTCGGATGCCGATGTGCGGGCATATTACAACGCCAATAAAGAACTCTACAAACAAGAAAAGGCGTATAGAGCACAATTTGTTCGATTTAGCACCTTACCTACCTCAGAGGATTCTGCGGTTATCAGACAAGAACTCGAGAATCTAAGAGCAGATTTTGCCGCTGCGGAGAATGATTCTGTATTTTTGGTTTTGCAACAATCTACCACTCCTTTTAATGGCGTAATGGTCGATAAAGATGAAGTTCGTGAAGAATACGAAGCGGTCTTAGCGGTTGATGAGGGAGATGTAACCGGTGTATTGGAATTGGGAACTTCAGCTGCCATCATTAAAAACGTGAGTGAATCTCGTTCGGCAATACAGTTTGCAGTTCTTTCTCGTATGTATGAGGCTTTACCGGCTACCTTAAACGAGGTTGGTGAGCAAGCAGATGAATTTCAGTATTTTGCTGAAGAAAATAACTTTGTTGATGAAGCCAACAGAGCTGAGTTAAGCTTAGGAAGCATATTTGCTACCGATGGAAATACCTTTATTTCTGGTTTAGGAAACTCCCAGCAGGTGCTCGATTTTCTTTCTCGTGCCGACGAGGGTGATATTTCGGCTCCTATTGAATTGAGTAGAGAATTAGTAGTGATTCAACTCGACGAAATTATTGAGGAAGGATATCGGCCGCTTGAAGAGGTACGTACTCAAGTGGAGACTGCTGTTCGGACCGAAAAAAGAAAAGAGGTATTGTCTGCTCAGTTGAACGAGTGGTTGGCCGCGCACAGCGATCTAGCTTCATTAGCAGAAGCTACCGATAAGACGGTTCAAACCGTAGAAAACCTTTCTTCGAATAGTACGGTACTTCGTGGGGCAGGGCGTGAGCCAGAAGTTATTGGCCAAGTATTTAACCTTGAAGCGGGTTCGCTTTCTGGAGCTGTTGCCGGGGAAAGCGGGATGTATGTGGTGTTCGTAAAATCCGTAAATGCACCTACCTTGGGTACCGCTTCTGTCGAGAGTTACGATACCATTCGCCAAGAACTCGAGCAATCTCTGAACAATGAGTACTTGAGCGTGTGGATTTCACAGTTAAAAGGCGAAGCAGATATTGTAGATAACCGATCGGTTCTACTTCAATAATTTGCCTAAAGAACTTTGTTAAAGGGATGAGAACGTGGTTTTCATCCCTTTTTTTTACTAATCAATAGTCAAGCTCATATGGCTTCAGCGTACTCCCAAGAAGAGCGGGATGCCTTCTTTATGCAGCAAGCGTTGGATCTTGCGGTTAAAGGGAAGGGTTCGGTATCACCCAATCCCATGGTAGGTTGTGTGATTGTAGATAAACAGGGGAATCGAATTGGTTCGGGTTATCACAAGAAGTACGGGGCAGCTCATGCCGAGGTAAATGCCGTGGCATCGGTTGAAAATCCCGACCATCTTAAAGGCGCTACCGTCTATGTAACCCTTGAACCCTGTGCTCATCATGGAAAGACGCCGCCTTGTGCCGAACTGTTAGCTTCCTTGCCAATCGATCGTGTTGTAATCGCACAAAAAGATCCAAACCCGAAAGTGAATGGTTTAGGAATTGAGAAGCTGAAAGCCGCTGATAAACAGGTTCAGCTAGGTGTATTAGAAGAAAAGGCTGAAAAGTTAAATGAGTTTTTTAATCATGTTCAGCAGTATGGCCGCCCTTTCGTTACTCTTAAGCTTGCTCAAACGGTTGATGGCTATGTAGCCGCCGCCGATGGCGATTCCCAATGGATTACAGGTAAGCCCGCACGTAAGAAAGTTCACGAATGGAGAGCGTTTTATGACGCGGTATTGGTTGGTAGAAACACCGCGATGGTGGACAATCCTCAATTAAGCGTACGTCATGTTCAAGGTCGCCAACCCTATCGGGTAGTATTGGATGGACCCTATACCCTGCCAAAAGAACTTCAGTTATTTTCCGATAAATTTGAGGAGAAAACCATTGTAGTAACCTGGAACAAAGAAGCTTCCTCCGATGATGCGGATCCCATGCTAAAGTTGATGCAGCATAATTATTTTAGGGGTCAAATTATTCGTGTCGCCAAAAAAGATGGCCATGTAGACCTCCGTGAAACTATTCAGGCCTTGGGAGCTTTGGGAATACAATCTGTTCTGGTTGAAGCGGGCCAGCAATTGGCTTCGGCTCTTTTGAGGGAAGGACTTGTGGATAAGCTGGAATGCTTTATTGCCCCTAAATTGTTAGGTAGCGGTACTCGGTCCATTATGGATTTAGGAATTAACGGAATGCGAGACATTTGTACATTAAAAGAGGTGAGTTGGAGCCAAGTTGGAGACGATTTGTTGCTCAGCGCCTACATATAAATTCAAAAGCGATGTTTACAGGAATAATAGAAGAAATGGGTGAGATTATCTCCGTTGAAAGTTTGAATAACGGAGGACAAGAGACTCGGATTGCGTGTTCATTCGGTGCTCATTGTCATATTGATGAAAGTATTTCCATCAATGGGGCATGCCATACAGTAGTGGCATTTGACCAAACTAGTTTTACGGTACAGAGTATAGAAGAAACCCTTCGTAAAACCACCCTAGGAAGTTTAAAGGTAGGTGAGAAAGTAAATTTAGAACGGTCTATGACTCTTCAAAAAGGCATTGAAGGACATTTAGTTCAAGGGCATGTAGATACCGTCGCGCATATCCGCAGTATTGAGGCAGAAGAAACCGGCTGGTTGATCGACATTGCTTTATCGGATGAATTTCGTGATATGATTGTTGGGAGAGGGAGTATTACCGTTGATGGCATTAGTCTAACGGTTGCTCAAGATTTAGGTGATGCGTTTCGGGTAGCCATTATTCCCTATACTTGGGAGCATACCAATTTATCGATGAAAGCAGAAGGCGATGGGGTAAATCTGGAATTTGACGTCATCGGCAAATATGTGGTCAAATACCTGGCCAAAATGAATGGGAACCGTTCTTAGAAACTGGTTCCACCTGGGAAACCCGTGCTGCTGCCTCGGCCCGATCGTCCATTGGGTGAAGAACTACGCTCTAAATTTTTCAGTACGGGTAATTTTTGGAATAGAGATTGAATTTGGGCGTTGTTCACGCTGAGTCGGAAGAAATAGTATTGATAATCTCCAAAAGGGCTAATCTGAAAAGATAAATCCCAACACTCAAGGTTTCGATTGAGGGAAAATTGCGAAGGTGTTAATTCTTTTTGAATGAAATCGTACCCTAAAGTCGTACCAAAACGCCATTTTGGTGTCAAATTGAAACTGATACTCTGAGCATTTAAAGTGGCACTTTTCAGGGGGTCGTCATTATGGCGATAGCGCCAAGAGTAACTAAAATTTAGGCTGAAGCTCCAGGGAGAGTTGAATGGGATAACAGGTTCTTCTCCGAATGCGGCATCCACGGGATTGAAGTAACCCTGCCGAAAAGGATCATAATTACGACGGTACTTTGGAGTAATCGGCTCGATTCCACCACCACCTCCCCTAAAGCTGGTGCTTGCGGTAAAACGAAAGCTCTCCATTTGTGCTAGCTTATTCGAACCATTGATTAAAAAGCGATCAAAGTATCTCCCCAACGAGTCTCGTTGATAAAATGAAAAATTCGCCCGCATATTAATGCGTATACCTTTCAAACTACTTGAACTCAAGGAAGCGCTAAGCGGACTTAACTGAAGACTGTCGGCTGCAAAGTTGTAGGAGGTATTAAGCGATAAGTTGTCGATGATCTTTAATTTTTTTTCACTTACTTCGCCTGTAGTATCGCGACGGACTCGCTTAGTTTCTAGGATATTTTGAATACTCAGACTCATTGCTCGTTGCTCACCGGCAGAGGGGCCTCTATAGATTTCATTATCGAAAATACTGTATCGCTGGGTGTTGCCAAGGGTATCACTCACAACCTCCCGAAAATATCCCCACTTTGGCTCACTAAAATCGGGCCGATATCCAAAGCTTATAGAAGGCCTTAGTGTATGACGAAGTCCTTCAAAGCTGCCTATTTTTTTAGTTGATGTTCCGTATAAAGTAGTGGACAAACTAAGAGAGGAAGAAAAATCTCTACCGGCCACAAATCCATTCACCTTGTCGGTAACAACTTGATTGATTTCTGGGTCGAAACGTTTGTTGATAGAACTTGGATACCAATATTCATTTAACTGAACGCCCACGGAGGAATTGATGTAAGGGGAGTCGATAATTTTTCCTACCGTTAGGTTCGCACTTTGTTTTAAACCCAGTTGTATGTAGTCGTTTGTACCTGTGGCTTCACGGTATTGACTGGGAGAAAGGAAAGCGTCTATAAAGCCTATGCTAGCGGTATCGGCGTCAATAGGGCGATAATCAAAGTTACTGTCAAAATTATTGTTATATCGTAGGGTTATACTTTCATACCATTTGGCATTACTACTCGAACCTGTAGATTTAAACGGACTTAGTGTTTTGGTCGAAAAGGTGAATCCAGGGCCATCCAATGAGGTTGAATTCGTGAAGAAATTTTGAACCATACTGGCATTTGTACTAAAACTAAAGAGACCCTCTGGATCTCGATAATTATAGGCTATACGGGAGGTAGAACTGGTCTGGGCACGATCTTCGATATTGAAAGAATTTTGGCTAAAGAAGTCGGCGGTTCTCAAATTCACATTGGCCGAAATACTGGCATAGGGCGAGATAGTCTGTTGATGCCGTATACCAATGGATTTGTTTATTTGGGTTGAAAAATCGGGGTCGGTGGGCTCCAAACCCTGATCACGAGAGTAACCAAGTGTAATGGCGCCACTAAAACGATCGGCTAATCGGTATTGAGTGGAATTGTTGGCATAATAGGTGCCTGAAGTAAAGACATCCGCGCTAAGCGTAGTGGTGACATAATCATTTATGTATTGAAACCACCCTAAATTATGCAGCCCAATACCTTTTGAAGCCTGGGCATCAAACACATAAGTGGGTGTAAGTAAACCCGATCGTTTCTTGTCCATTTGAGCAGGTACATAACCGAAAGGGAGCACAAAGGGATAGGGAATATCAAGCACATAGAGCCGTGCATTAGTGAAAAAGATTTCCTCCTCATCTACCACTTTCATCTGTTTGGCTTCCAGGTAATAATAAAGGTAGTCAGGAGGACAGGTTGAATAGATTCCGTCCTGAATGAACACTTCCGACTTGTTCACATTTTTGATTTTTGCCCCGATGAGCAACCCATCACTAACGTTTACTTGTGCGTCCTCAAATTTACCTTTCTCCGTTTTGTAATTGAATAGAATGCGATTGCTCTTAATTTCGTCTTCACCCATCGTTAGCACGGGCATGGTTAGACTATCTTGGAGCGATGAACCTCTAGCTTCAACCGTAGTTGAATCAAGATTCATATTTATTTTCCCGGCCAGTAGGGTCCCGGTTGAATGTGTGATTTTAGCGGTTCCAAACAAAAAAGCCTTTCGTCCATTGAGCAGTCGAACAATAAGTGAGTCATTTGCCTGAAATCGAACCGCATTGGCTGGAGCACCATTGCCACTATTTGCGCCATCTGTTCCAATGCCTGTTTCCATACTACCGACATTGCCCATTCCCTGGTCGGGGGGAGCCATAACCTGACCAAATACCTCATAAGACCATAGGAGTGTACCTATGGCCATCAAAACGCGGATTAAGAGATATTTTGGCTGGAATCGCACACTCTGTAGGATTAACTAAAGGAGTCGAATGCTAAACCAGCGGCGCCAAGAAGTGAGCTATCATTTCCTAAATCTTCGTAAACAATTTCAAAACCTTCCTGAAAAGGAGGCATCATATGTTTCTTTACTATATCGCGTGCAGGACCAAACAACCATTCACCAGCTTTGGCTACTCCTCCGCTCAACACATAGGTGCGTATATCCATCATGTGGGTATAGTTGATGATAGCATAGCCTAGGCGCTGCCCCGCTTTTTCAAGAATTTCAATGGCTAGGTCGTTTCCGGTATTCGCAGCTTGAGTTAAATCTACCGGTTCTAGTTTATCAAAGTCTTTACTGAACTTTTGGTAAAGTGGATTGTTGGGATGTTGAGTTATCATGTCCATGGCAAATCGGCTGAGGAATCGTTGACCTAAGTAGGCTTCAATGGTTCCCCGAGTAACACTGTTTGAAAGTGGACCGTGGTAGTCTAAGATAATATGTCCTAACTCTCCGGCCATGCCACGTGAGCCCTTGAATAACTCTTTATTAATGATAATTCCACCGCCTACACCCGTTCCAAGAGTAAGCATGATGAAGTGGCTATAATTTTTTCCTACCCCAAAATGCAAAGATCCTAAGGCTGCAATGTTGGCGTCATTTTCAATCCGGCAAGGCAGTTTTGTTCGCTTCGTGATTTCCTCAGCGGCATTAACTCCATCTAAACTGGGTAAGTTAGGAGGATAGTAAACCGTCGTTTGATCGATACTCACCATGCCAGGTAAGCCCATGCCAATGCCCACCACACCCTCTTTTTTGCTTAGCTCCATTATGACACCAGCAATTCTATCTAAGAGATGATCTTTGCCCAATTCGGCGTGTGTGGGCGTAGAACTCTGTTCTATAATGCCGAGATCTTGGTCTACAACAGCAGCTTTTATGTTGGTGCCGCCTAAATCAATAGCAATTGCTTTCATAAGGTATCTGAATGAGAACGGTTAATCTTTTTTCTTAATTTTGTAAACGGTTTCCCCCGGTTTCTTCATGCCATACTCTTCTCGAGCTATTTTCTCGATGAGGTCGGGATTTTTTTCCAATGCTTCTATGTCGGATTTCAGAATTTCGGATTGCTCTTCCAACTCTTGGGTTTTCTCTATAAGCTCTTGTTTCTGCTGCTGTAGTTGCCAACGTGTCTTAAGACTATACACGTCGATAAATAAAAACCATATGAGTATTGCCAGCGCTAATAGGCCTAAGAGTATTTTTTTATTCCAACGAAGAGGATTCAGAATTTCAGCATTCATAGCGTGAAATGATGGGTAATTTAAGGCACAAAATACATCATTTTAGATATTAAACACATAAAAAAACCCCGTCCGGTTTCAAGCGAACGGGGTTGGTCAAGAGAGATTCAACATATCCTCTTGCCATAAACTATCTGAAAAAAGGCGCTGCCCATATAGGGAAAGGCAACTTTTCAGTAATTTTTATGGGAGAATATATGAAAGTGAACCGGGTGGGACTCGAACCCACGACCCACGGCTTAAAAGGCAGTTGCTCTACCGACTGAGCTACCGGTTCATTCACAGACTTCAAATATACGACCTTTTCCGAGTTCTTTTCAATCAAAAAAAGAAAAATTACGTGTGCATTAAAAAACGATTTGTCCAGGAGATTAACAGACGGATGTGATTTATGAAGGATTAGTTTTTTCTAATAGCAAGGAATACCGTACTATTAGCATACAAACCATTCATCCTGATCATTGGATAAATAAGCTCATAGACATGGCTACCGTATTTACTCAAATTATTAATGGGGACATTCCGTGTTATAAAATTGCAGAAAGCGATGAATTTTTTGCATTCTTAGATATTCGTCCGGTATCTAAGGGGCATACCTTGGTAATCCCCAAAAAAGAGGTAGATATATTGTTTGATTTAGAGGAAAGCGATTATCTAGGCCTAATGAAATTTGCCAAGCAGATAGCACATGCGATAGATGCGGCGATGAACCCTGTAAGAGTAGCCTTAACGGTAGAGGGTTTGGAGGTTCCGCATGCGCATATCCATCTCATACCCATGTATGAAACGGGAGGCCCTTTTCGTTTGGGTCATTCCATTGAATGTTCACCGGAAGAGATGAAGAAAATTGCTGATAACATAAGTGATGAGGTTGAGTTATGAATCTATTGGTAATACATGGTCCTAATTTGAATCTTTTGGGAACCAGAGATCCAAAAACCTATGGGTCTATGAAGCTTGAAGACCTTAATACCTATATTACTTCTGAGTTTCCTGAGCATCATATATCCTTTTTTCAGAGTAATGTCGAAGGGGAGCTTATCAATAGATTACATGAAGCCCTTACCGACGGAACAGAAGCTGTGGTGGCTAATATGGGGGGATATACCCATACTTCTGTAGCATTGAGAGATGCATTGGAACCCCTTAAATGTCCAAAAGTAGAGGTTCATATGTCTAATATTCACGCCAGAGAAGAATTCCGTGAGCACTCTATTACCGGCCAAGTGATGGATGGAATTATTACAGGTTTTGGGGCGGAGAGTTATATTTTAGGAATTAAAGCCATCGAACGCTCGGTTAAGTGAAAGCTTTAAAGCATTTATTCTCAGACACGTTAATCTATGGTATTAGCAGTGTTTTAGCTAGGTTTATCAACTATCTGTTGGTTCCTTTACATACGGGACTCTTTAACCCGGAAGCCTATGGAGTAGTAGGGTTGGTATATGCAGCCATAGGATTGCTTCAAGTTGTGTTTACCTTTGGCATGGAGTCTTCATATTTGCGATATGGAAAGGAGGATAATAAGACGGCTAATTTATTCAGCACCATTCAACGTTTACTGATCCTAATTTCATTGGTTTTAACGGTGCTTTTATGGTTGGCCTATGATCCAATTGCTGAATGGCTATCGTTGAGTGCCCTACCTGCTCACCCGATTTCTGGACTTGATGGAGGGGCTATATTTGCCTTCATGTTGGCTATTTTGGTAACCGATGCCTTGGCTATTGTGCCCTTTGCAGAACTTAGGTTACGTAATAGAGCCATGACTTTTGCAGGCATTAAGTTAGTTAATGTATGGGTAAATTTAGGGCTCAACGTACTGCTCATTTTGGCCATGGGTTGGGGGATTGAAGCCATATTTGCGGCGAATTTTGCAGCCTCACTAGTCAGTTTACTTTTGGTGTTTGTAGTTACACGGTCCTTATGGATGGGTGCCTGGTCTGCTGAATCTGTGGGGATGTTATTCCTATTCGCGTGGCCTTTTATACCGTCTGGACTCGCACATGTAGTTAACGAAACTCTTGACCGATTTTTTTTAAAAAGCTTAGATGCTCAGCAGATCATGGCCATCTATGGCTTTGATTGGTCGGCCGATTACCTTGTAGGAATCTATAATGCATGCTATAAATTGGCCGTTTTTATGCTGCTTTTAGTGCAGATGTATCGCATGGCATGGCAACCCTTTTTTATGAGGGAAAGTGAGGGAAAACAAGCCCCTGAGTTATTTGCTAAGGCATTTAATTATTTCAATATAGGTGCGGCTACCGTGTTCTTATTCGTTGCTTTGTTCCTCCAATGGATAGTGGCTATACCGATCCCTTTTTTAGGAACTACCCTCATCGATCAGGCCTATTGGTCGGGTCTTGGAATAGTCCCCTGGTTGTTAATGGCCTATTGGTTTCAGGGTTGGTATGTGAATTTTTCAGCCGGTGTGTTTATTAAAGAAAAAACGAAACGCTTGGCTCAGATAACCGGTGTTGGTGCGGTGGTTACTATTGTTTTAAATCTCTTACTCATCCGAACCCTGGGCATGGAAGGAGCGGCTTTGGCCACACTTGGAAGTTATGGGGTCATGGCTTTTTTACTGTATAGATATTCTCAACAGGTCATGTTTATACCTTATAATATGCTTCGAAATATACTCACGATGATCTTATCTCTCGGGCTTGTTCTGCTCATTAACCAAGGGCACTTAGATGAGGAAGGCCTTAATTTTTGGTTAACCGTGGGTATATTTTTAATGAGTGTACTTGGAGTAGTAAGTATCCAAACCGGTCTATTTGGATATTGGAACAAAAAAAATCCCACTACCTAAGGCAGTGGGATTAAAGCAAGTAGTGAGAACCTTAGTCCTCGTTATTTTTTGTTCATAAGTGCTTTAAACTCATCCAAAGTGCCGCGAACGGCTTTGGCTGATGCATGTAGAAGTTCGGTTTCTTTTTCGGTTAATTCAACCTCAATAACTTCTTTAATTCCGCCCTTTCCTAGTTTTACGGGTACTCCTATGTATAAATCTTCAACTCCATACTGTCCATCGATATGAGCACAGACGGGGAAAATTCTATTTTGATCTAGCAGGATAGCTTCAACCATTTGAGCCGCCGCCGCACCAGGAGCATACCAAGCAGAGGTTCCCATAAGTCCTACGATTTCCCCTCCCCCTTTTTTAGCGCGGTCTACTATTTCGTCTAGCCGTTCCTCGGTAATGAAATGGGTAATGGGCATACCTGAAAGTGTGGTAAATCTTGGAAGTGGCACCATTGTATCTCCATGGCCACCCATGAGTAATGCTTGAATGTCTTTAGGTGAAACATCTAATTCTTCGGCAATGAAAGCACGATAGCGTGCAGTATCCAAAATGCCCGCCATTCCCATTACTTTTTCATAGGGTAATCCAGAAGCATCTTTAGCCACTTGAACCATTACATCTAATGGGTTTGAAACAATAATAAGAATGGTGTCTGGGGAATAACGAACCAATTCTTGAGTTACACTACGAACGATATTGGCGTTAATTCCCAATAAATCATCACGGCTCATTCCGGGTCTTCGAGGGACACCCGCTGTAATAACACAAACATCAGAACCTGCTGTATCGGCATAATCTGTAGTTCCTTTTACCCGGGTATCGAACAGATGAATGGGTGATGCTTCCCACTGATCCAATGCACGTCCTTTGGATGGGTAAAAGGTTTTATCGTCTTGTGTACGCTCTAAATCTAGCGCGATAACTTCTTTGGCAAAATCTCTTTGAGCAACACTTAGTGCTACGGTAGATCCTACATTTCCTCCGGCTCCTACAACGGTAACTTTCATCTCACTATTGGTTTTTTATGTTGGGATTAGCGGTATTTATTTCAGCCTATAAATTACAAATTTTTAGCACCCTAAGCTGAAAAATTGTGGGTGTTAATAAAGCTATTATCGACCTTAAAATGGTGGGAGAAAGTCTTATTTAGAGATCATAAACTTTAAAGATTACAAACGCCGCGAATCTTGTCCCCACATCAATTTTTTCCTGAGGGTATCAAAATAACTGTGATGAGATAATCGAACGAGGGGTATTCGAGAAGAAGATTTTTTTATCCGAATCACAAAGGGGTAGTTATTAACGGGTTCCACTACGCCATCACAAGAAAAAATGACCGAGGGTTCCGCATCGGGAATGGAGATACTCAATTCTTTATTTGAAGACAAGACCAAGGGTCGTGTGGTTAGGGTGTGTGGATTTACTGGGGTTACCACTAAAACTCCCGATCCTGGCATTACAATTGGTCCGCCAGCAGATAGATTATAGGCCGTTGAGCCTGTAGGCGAAGCTACAATGAGGCCATCAGACCAATAGGTATTGATTCGCTGCCCATCATAAAATGCTTCAATGTTTACCATAGAACTGGAGTCGCGTCGGGTAAATAAGCACTCATTTAATGCATAATAAACATGACCTCGCTCATCGACGGCCTCAAGAAAATGACGGTAGTCTAATTCATAATCACCACTGATTAAAGTATGTAAGGCAGAATGCATTTCTTCAATCGAAACATCATTCATAAACCCCAAACGTCCACTGTTAATACCTAAAATGGGTTTCTCCAATCCTCTGGCCAGCCTAGCGGCATACAGCATGGTTCCATCTCCACCAATAACGATAAGAACATCGGCTTGATCAATGGCCTGCTCATCATCTTGTGTAAAGTGTAAAGCGTGTGAGGCTTCAATACCTAAAGCTTGAGCGGTACTTTCCGCCATATAACAGCTTACCTTTGATGTGGCCGCCCACTCCAGGGTTTTCTGTAGTACCTCATGTACCTCGTATTTTGTTGGATGAGTAATGAGGGCGCAGTTCATGCTTACTTCACTCCTTTGAGTCCTTTAATTCCAGATGCCGCTTTCTCACTTAACAAGTTGGTGTCGTAGCTCAGAATTCTCCCATTTTTCTGTTGATGGTTTTCGAGCGCTGTTTCAATGAGTTGATCTAATAACTCACTGAAATTGAGCTTTGAATGTTCCCACAAATAGTAGGAGAATGAACCTGGGATTGTATTTATCTCATTAAAATAAACTTTGCCGGTGTCTTCTTGAACCAGAAAATCGATTCGTGCTACACCCGATGCTTGAAACACTCGAAATATGTACTCCGATAGCGAACGTATTTCATGGGTCAACTCATCGCTAATTGGTGCGGGTATGATTCGATCGGCAGAGGCCATTCCTTTTTCTCCAGAGCCCCCACGTTGATATTTATCGGCAAATGAGAGGGCATCTTCGCTACCAATGGGTTGCTCACATACGCTTGAAGTACAGGATTCAGGGGTTCCCATGACGGCGCAATTGATTTCTATGAGTGGTTGAATCGCCTCTTCAATGAGTACTTGTGCATCGTAGCGAAAGGCCGTTTCTACGGCTTTTATCAGGGCACTGGAATGCTCTACTTTTTTTACACCTATACTACTTCCCAAAGAGGAAGGCTTTACAATTACGGGATACCCTAATTGCTCCACTTCCTCCATGATCGTTTGATGATGTTGCTCCCAGTCATCTTCGTAAAAGTTTAAAGATGCGGTTACAGGTATCTGATTGGCTTCACACAGTTGTTTAGCCTTCACCTTGTCCATGCCTAAGGAGGATGCTAACACGCCACTTCCTGTGTAGGGTATATTGTATTGTTCACAGACTCCTTGAAAAGCGCCATTCTCGCCACTACCGCCGTGAAATGCAACAACAACGGCATGAATGGGATGTTGAGTCAGTTTGCCAAATAATCCTTTTTTAGACACCTCAAGTACACTTCTCCCTAATTCATCCCTATTGAAATAGCAGCTCTCTGCTTGGCTTTGCAGTACCGATAGATCCCGGTAGTTTTCGAGTTCTTTTAGGTTGTCTCCGGTAAACCATTGGCCCGATTTACTTATGTACAGAGGCTGAATCTGATACATTGAATCACTAAGGGCACTCATCACTTGAATGGCAGTGAGTACCGATACTTCATGCTCTGGTGATACACCACCAAAAGCAACCACGAGATTAGGTGCTTGATCGGTCATTGGGGTAGAATGGACTAATTAATTTTTTCTGAAAATAGGAGATGTTACGGTCAATTGTTACTATTGTAAGTAGATTGCGGCTAAGTTTTTAATCTATGATATCAGAAGCTTCACAATATATCAGAGAATATTCCGAACAGCTGTTTCAATTGGATCAGCGACCGAAGATGCCATGGCCAGATCAGGTACTTATGGTAGAACCCGAGTTTTTTGATGTGCTTTATGTAATCAATCCCCATATGGAGGCGATGGTAGGAACGGTTCAACCCGAGAAAGCATGGCAAGAATGGAGTTATATCAAATCAAAATTTGAAGCGTGGGGTTTGTATGTACATCCCGTAAAAGGTGTGGCTGGATTGCCGGATTTGGTTTTTTGTGCGAATCAAAGTTTGCCGTGTTGGGATTTAGAATTAGGAGCTTCGGTGATGATGGGCGTCATGCGCAACGAGCAGCGTCGGGCCGAAGTACCTTATATTGAGCAGGTCTTTGCTCATAAGGGGCTGCCAGTACATCGGGTATTCGATTCGGAATCAACCGACTATTTTGAAGGTATGGGCGATGTGCAGTGGCATCCCGAGCGGTCGTTATTGTGGGCAGGTCATGGATTTCGCACATCTGAGGAGGCCATTCGAAAAATAGTCCATTTTACGGGTGTTCCAGCCATTGGATTAGAGCTACAGGACGAGCGTTTATATCACTTAGACACTTGTTTTTGCATGCTTAATGAACACACCGTTATGTGCTATCCTCCCGCATTTAGTGCCAAGGGAATGAGGTTGATCGAACACTTTTTTGAGCACATTATTGAAGTGGACGAACAAGAATGTCTTGAGTCATTTGCCTGCAATGCAACAGCGGTTTCGGGCAACAGAGTGTTGCTTCCAGAGCATGCTCCTCGGACGAAGGCAAAATTAGAGGCTATGGGTTTTGAAGTTGCTGAGGCTTCCACCGGCGAATTTCTCAAGAGTGGAGGCAGTATTTACTGTATGAAATTACTTTTTTGGTCTCATTAATACCCTCGGGTTTCTTTACATTTAATGGCTTTTAGGGGCATTCATAGAGAAATAGCTTTGACTTTAGATGATATTTTGGCACTTTTCTGTGCTTCTTTTTTAGGAGCTTAGATAAACGATTAGTCATCCTGATATTTCCATCATGAATTATTTAAAATTTGCCCTTTCGCTGGCCTTAGGCGTGATACTTTTTTGGGTACTTCAAACGCGTTGGGGTAATATCCCACCTATGGGCCCATTTATGGATCCTGATGAAGGTTTTTGGGCGAATGCCGAGCGTTCGGAGCCTGCCAGCAGCGATTTTTCTATTGACGGGTTGAAAGATTCCGTTCAAGTGTATTTTGACGATCGCCGAGTGCCCCATGTTTTTGCACAGAATGATTACGACTTGTACTATATGCAAGGGTATTTACAGGCACGAGACCGTTTGTTTCAGATGGAGATGCAAACCTACGATGCGGCTGGTAGGTTGAGTGAAATCATTGGTCCTAGTTTGTTAGAGCGAGATAAGCAGACCCGGCGCTGGGGCATGGTTTACGGAGCGGAGCAAGCCGTTGCCGAGGTGCAAAAACATGAGCCATCATGGACTATATTTGAAGCCTATTCGGCGGGAGTGAACGCCTTCATTTCATCCTTAGAACCACAGGACTATCCACTTGAGTATAAGTTAATAGATATAAGCCCAGAGCCGTGGACGCCCTTAAAAACAGCATTGCTACTTAAAAATATGACCCGAACATTGGCGGCGGGAAACAGTGACGTAGCCCATAGTAATACCTTAGCCTATTTTGGTGAGGAATTTATGGAGCAATTTTTCGATCGTGATTATGACCTTTTGGATCCCGTCATTCCTTCAACCCGAGTATGGGATTTTGATCGGGTTCCCGTGGAAGCGCCTGACACATTGTTTGTACCTCGGCAAGCAAAATCGGTTAACCCATTTCCGGTTCCAGAAGGTATTGGAAGTAATAACTGGGCAGTGAGCGGTGAAAAGACCGCTTCGGGCTATCCAATCTTATCCAATGACCCACATTTACGCTTAACCCTTCCATCCATTTGGTATGAAATGCAGTTACACGCCCCTGGTGTGAATACCTATGGGGTCACTCTATTGGGTGCCCCAGGCGTGGTGATTGGTTTTAACGAACAGGTAGCTTGGGGAGTAACCAATGTGGCTTCTGACGTTTTGGATTGGTACGAAATCCAATTTCAAGACGAGCGATTGGAAGCCTATTGGCACGATAAGCAGTGGAAACAAACCACTAAGCGTGTTGAGGAATATAAGGTTCGGGGTCAAGGACTGGTAACCGATACGGTTGTCTATACGCATCATGGACCTGTTACCCAAGTTCAAGCAGGGAATGAGGAAGAAGCACCTGTATATCATGCCATGCGGTGGATTGCCCATGAACCCTCAAATGAAATCCGCGCCTTTTATCAATTGAATCGGGCTCAGAATTACTACGATTATGTAGAGGCATTAACCCACTATCAAGCTCCTGCTCAAAATTTTGTGTTTGCAAGCCAAGACGGTGATATTGCACTCTGGGTAAATGGTCGCTTTCCAAATAAATGGGATGGCCAGGGCCGAACGGTTAGCGATGGAACTGATCCACTCTACGACTGGCAATCGTGGATACCAAGAGAACATCATCCGCATATAAAAAATCCACCCAGAGGGTTTGTGAGTTCGGCAAACCAAGAATCTGCCGCTCCAGACTACCCTTACTATATGGATGATGTGTATGCACCCTTTGAGAGAGGCCGACGGATTAATGATCGATTGTCTGATTTAGATAATATTACCAAAGAAGACATGCAGGAATTATTAATGGACAATTATTCCTATCACGCATCTGAAATTCTCCCTGAAATGTTAGGCTGGTTAGAACGAGATTCTCTGGGTGGTGTAGCATTGGAAATTGCTGATAGCCTAGGGGCTTGGAATTTTTATAACGAAGCGGAATATCGATCGCCAAGTGTATTCAGAAATTGGTGGTACGAACTAAGTAGAGGAATATTGAGTGATGAATATGACGCGCAAGTTCCGCTCAGGTTTCCTGCCAGAGATCGTTTGATGCAGCAGCTAAAAGAGAGCCCTAATTTTTGGATGGTTGATAACATGACTACCGATCGTGTGGAATCGATTGAAGAAATCACAACACAAGCATTTTTAGGAGCCATTGAAGCATTAAGTGAACAGTATGGGGACTGGAGTGATGCTTGGGATTGGGGATGGGTTATGGATAATCATGTTCCTCACTTAACTCAAACCAATGGATTGGGCACGGATGCATTGTATAGTGGCGGTGGAGCAGAATCAGTGAATGCTACCCGTGGAACATCGGGTCCTTCGTGGAGAATGATTGTTGAATTGGGGCCCGAACTAAAGGCTTGGGGTGTTTATCCGGGCGGTCCATCGGGCAACCCCGGTTCCTCTAATTATGACTCGATGGTAGAAGCCTGGAGAACAGGCCAACTGTATGAGTTAAAGTTCTATCGAAAGGCCCCTACTAATGATGACGTTAAATGGAGTATACACCCATGATTTTATTGTTTATTCTCATTGCATTGAATGCCTTTTTTCTAAACTTGGTGTTGCCCTGGTGGTCGATGATTTTGCCTGGACTTTTCTTTGGTCAACGCTTTCGTGAAACTCCATTAACGGCATTTATCGTGGGTTTTTTGGCCGTATTTGTAGCATGGAGTGTACATGCTACGGTTATTAATCATCTGAATGAAGGGGTCTTAAGTGCACGAATTGCTGAAACATTTGGAGTGGAGCAGGCGTGGATACTTATCGCAATCACGGGTGTTATTGGTGGAGTAATGAGCGGAATTGCCACGATGACTCGAGCGTTGTTTGCCCAAGCACAGGCTAAAAAATAATAACTTTTGGTTGAAGCTGAAGGCCCAACTGTTTATCTTAGTGAAATTGCAATCTAAGCTTGTCACTCATAGCAAAATCAATTCCACATAGATTGAAAAAACAGATGATGCGACTTAAAAAAAGTCAGGGGTCGCAGAATTAATGGAATTGTTTCCTATTTATATATCATTTAAATCCGGCGCGGTTCCCGTAGTCGGATTTTTTTTGAACCATAGTTTCGAGCAGTTAGTTGGCAATGAAAGAAACTCACCAAACACTCAATTTTTAAGTATACCATAACCTATGGCATTGCAACCTCGAGAAAAAGCAATCTTAGCACTTAGTGATGGGACCGTGGTTCACGGATTTTCCGTCGGGCATAAAGGCCTTACGGGTGGTGAACTTTGTTTCAATACCAGTATGACAGGCTATCAAGAGATTTTTACCGACCCTAGTTACTACGGTCAATTGATGATGATGACCTATCCTCATATAGGAAACTATGGAACAATGGCACGGGATGATGAGCATCGCAAAGTGATGGTGGCAGGTATTATTACCAGAGCTTTTTCCCATGAATACAGTAATCCTCAAGCCGATCGCAGTTTGCAACAATACTTAGAGGATCACAAAGTGGTCGGTATTTCTGGAGTCGATACTCGGGCATTGGTGCGTCATATTCGGGAGAAAGGTGTGATGAATGCGGTCATTTCTTCTGAGGAATTGGATCCAGAGGTATTGGTAAAGATGGCGAAGGAATGGGAGCCCATGGAGGGCCTAGAATTAGCCACTAGGGTGAGTAGAAGTGAGGCCCAGACCTTTCAACCCGAAGGAGAGTCTCGATTTCGAATTGCAGCTTTTGATTATGGAATTAAGCGTAACATCATCAACAGTTTTGTTGCTCGCGGGTGTACGTTACGGGTTTTTCCTGCTAAAACGAGTTTGGATGAAGTAAAGGCCTGGGAGGCGGATGGCTTCTTTTTCTCGAATGGACCCGGCGATCCTAACCCAACGGGTGAGTATGCCCTTGAAATAGTAGAATACGCAAAGAAATCTGGGAAGCCACTATTTGGGATCTGTCTCGGACATCAATTAATGGCACTAAGTGAAGGAATTGAAGTGGGCAAAATGTTTGTAGGCCACCGAGGAGCTAATCACCCAGTAAAAAACCTAAAAACAGGATTGGTTGAAATCTCTACCCAAAATCATGGATTTGCGGTTAAGGAAGATTCGGTTTCTGAAGAAGTGGCTGAAATTACACATATCAACTTGAATGATCGAACGGTTGAGGGTTTGGCCTTTAAGCGTTTCCCAGGATTCTCGGTTCAATATCATCCAGAGGCATCACCTGGTCCTCATGATTCGGCCTATTTATTCGATCAGTTTATTGAGCTCATGGCCAAGCATACATCCTAACATCAAAACACTCCATCACTCACACATAACCAATTCGATTACAAATCATGCCAAGACGTAACGACATTAGCAAAATCCTCATCATCGGTTCAGGCCCCATCGTCATCGGGCAAGCATGTGAATTTGATTATTCGGGCTCTCAGGCTTGTAGATCTCTTCAGGAAGAAGGCTATAAAATTGTACTTATAAATTCCAATCCGGCAACCATTATGACCGATCCCATCATGGCGGACGCGATTTATATGTTGCCCATGACCACGGATTCTATAAAGGAGATTGTAGCCAAAGAAAAACCAGATGCCGTATTACCTACCATGGGGGGACAAACGGCACTCAATTTAGCCCGTGATTTGGAAAAGGAAGGTTACTGGAAAGCTCAGGGAATCCAGATCATAGGGGTGGATATTGATGCGGTTGAACTTACCGAAGACCGGCAATTATTCCGAGATCGAATGGAGGAAATTGGGATTGAGCAGTGCCGAAGTCGTCAAGCGCATTCTCTCCTTGATGCCAAAGAAATTAAAGAAGAGTTAGGGGGCTTGCCGATTGTAATTCGCCCATCCTTTACGATGGGAGGTGCTGGAGGTGGTATAGTTTGGACAGAAGAAGAATTTGATCAAAAAGTATTACATGGCTTAGAGATGAGCCCCGTACATTCGGTATTGATTGAGGAAAGTATTTTCGGATGGAAGGAATATGAGTTGGAGCTTTTACGGGATGCCAACGATAATGTGGTCATCATCTGTTCGATTGAGAATATGGATCCTATGGGGGTTCATACGGGAGATTCGGTAACAGTAGCCCCTACTCAAACTCTTACCGACAAACAGCTTCAAATACTTAGGGATGCGGCCATAAAGATGATGCGTTCTATTGGAACCTTTGCGGGGGGATGTAACGTACAATTTGCCATGGAACCAGGTTCGGATCGCTTTGTAGCCATTGAAATCAATCCAAGGGTGAGCCGGTCCTCAGCTTTGGCCTCCAAAGCTACGGGATATCCAATTGCTAAGATTGCCACTAAATTAGCGGTGGGTTATACCCTAGATGAATTGGACAATCAAATTACAGGAACCACTTCGGCATGTTTTGAGCCTTCTATTGACTATGTGGTTTGTAAAGTTCCGCGCTTTAATTTCGATAAGTTTCCAGGTGTAGATGAAGAGTTATCTACCCAGATGAAAGCCGTTGGCGAGGTAATGAGTATTGGACGTAACTTTCCAGAGGCTTTAAATAAAGCATGGCAGAGTATGGAAGTGGGCCGTGATGGATTAGGGGCCGATGGATATGAGGAAATCGATCGCAAGGTAGTTCGAGAGCGGTTGGTTAAGCCTTATTGGGATCGAAGTTTGCAAATTCGCAATGCCTTCAAGTTAGGAAGTTCGGTGGATGAAATTGCAGATATTACCAAGGTAGATCCCTGGTTCCTTCAACAGATTGAATACATGGTTTCACTGGAGAACCGAACCGAAGGGCAACGTTTGGAAGAGATTTCTAAAGAGGATTTATACGAACTCAAACAGGCGGGTTTTTCCGATGCACAAATTGCTTGGTTGGTGAGTAAATCGGGCACTAAAGTAACCGAAGATCAGGTGCGGGAGTATCGTAAAGGTTTAGGACTGAAGTCGGTTTTTAAAGTGGTAGATACTTGTGCGGCTGAGTTCCCGGCTCAGACCCCCTATTATTATTCCTCCTATGAGGGTGAAAATGAAAGTGTGGTTACCGACCGAAAGAAGGTAATCATATTAGGAAGTGGGCCGAATCGAATCGGACAAGGTATTGAGTTTGACTACTCCTGTGTTCATGCGGTATTGGCCGCTAAAGATATGGGATATGAAGCCATTATGATTAATTGTAATCCCGAAACGGTTTCAACTGATTTTGATTTCGCCGATAAACTATACTTCGAACCCGTATACTGGGAGCGTGTGCTGGATATCATTGAGCATGAGCAACCCGAAGGAGTTATTATTCAAGTTGGGGGACAGACAGCGCTTAAACTAGGAAAGCGATTGGTTAAAGCAGGTATTCACATTTTTGGGACTGAATTTGATCGAATTGATTTTGCCGAAGATCGTGGGGCCTTTTCCAATTTACTTACCCGTCTAGAGATTCCATTTCCCGATTACGGCACGGCTACAGATGTGGAAGGAGCACTTTCCATAGCCGAGCGAATTGGCTATCCCGTTTTGATACGCCCAAGTTATGTTTTAGGAGGGCAGGGTATGCGGATTGCAGTTAAAGAAGACGAATTAAAGCGATATGTTGGAAACATATTAAAAACCCATCCTGAAAATGCATTTTTGATTGATAAATATCTCGAGCATGCCATTGAAGTGGATGTAGACTCCGTATATGATGGGGAGCAATTACACATTGCAGGAATGATGCAGCATATTGAGCCTGCTGGTGTTCATTCAGGGGACTCTACAGCTGTAATACCCCCCTATTCACTCTCTCAGGAAATTCAGGACACCATAAAAAACTATCAGGAACGGATTGCAGAGGCCATGGAGATTCAGGGCTTTTTAAATGTGCAGTATGCCGTGAAGGATGATAAAGTCTATATCTTAGAGGCCAATCCTCGAACCACTCGAACCATCCCATTTTTAGCTAAAGCAACTGAGCGACCTGAGGCTGCGATTGGGGTTAAGGTTATGTTAGGTGCAAAGCTGAGCGAATTCGATTTAGAATCCAAGTTGACTTGTTGGGCTATAAAAGAGCCTGTATTCCCCTTCGATAAATTTATGGGAGTGAAAAAAGAGTTAGGTCCCGAAATGAAGTCAACGGGTGAAAGTATTTATTTTGCAGAAGATTTTAACGATGAACACTTCCGCAAACCCTTTGAGTTTAAAAATCTCTATCTCTCTAAATAGTTTTTTGCAGGTTGTTTATGCTTTATTCGGCAATTGAACGAAGCATTTAGTACCATATAGGATGAACTTATCTCCAGAGATATTATCCCAAATTAAGGGTTTAGAGTTACGCGCGAAAAAAATCGTGGAAGGCTTTATTGCCGGATTACATAAAAGTCCTTATCACGGATTTAGTGTAGAATTTGCGGAACATCGGCCATACAACACGGGGGATGATTTTAAACATATCGATTGGAAAGCTTATGCAAAAAAAGAGCGTTTTTATGTGAAGCAGTACGAAGAGGAAACCAATTTGAGATGTTTTCTGGTGTTGGATGGCAGTTCTTCCATGCAGTTCAAGCATAGGTCTCATTGGAACAAACTCGAGTTTTCCGCTCATTTAGCAGCGGCCATGGCCTACTTGATGCAAGGGCAACGGGATGCGGTAGGCTTTGCTAGTTTTACAGATAAGCTCCACCAGATTGTGCCGGCTAAAAGTACTCGTCGCCATTTGCGCCGCATTTTTATCGAGATGGAGCGACATATGAATCAGGAAACAGGTCGTTTAACAGCTTCAGCAGCGGCACTCCATGAACTAGCCGAACGTATTCACCAGCGGAGCTTAGTGGTGATTTTTACCGATTTGTTTGAAAATGTAGAATCCCATGACGCTTTGATTTCTGCACTCAAGCATTTACGTCATCGCAAGCATGAAGTCATATTGTTCAATGTAATGGAGGAGGGCGTTGAAAAGTTACTCGATCTTGAGCATGAACGCTATATCCTACAGGATTTGGAAAGTGGTGAAGAGCTTGAAGTAAGTCCAGATTTGGTTAAAGAAGATTATCGCCAAAACCTTTCTCAGTATATACATGAATTTCGACAGGCCTGTGATGAGTTCCAGATTGATTTTGAATCCATTTCAACCGAAAATAGCCTTGACGATGCTTTGACCCATTTCTTAAACAAAAGGCGAAGGTTAATTTAACAAGTTTGGGTGTGCTATAGAGCCACTTTCGGTGTGTGCTTATCGATTTAGACGACTTTAGAGCGCTGCAAGATCTTATTTAATAGACGGGGAGCTATTCGTTTTAATAGTAAAGCAAATCGCTCTTTGAATCCAGAAACTACAATTTCTTCTTTACGGGCCACTACCTTTTTCCAAATTTTCTGCACCATTTCATCGGCATCCATGGCCTGCGTATGTAGATCCCCCATTTTACCAAAGGCTTTTCCATCACCCGTTAGAGAGTTTTGTGTGATGGCTGTTTTGATAGGTCCAGGACAAATGAGTGTAACAGCAATGTTATATTCGTACATCTCTTGGCGGATGCTATCAAAGGCGCCTTGAATAGCGTGTTTACTTGCCGCATAACCCGAACGAAATTTGGTGCCAAATTTTCCTGCAACTGAACTAGTAACCAGTACATGACCAGAGCCTTGTTCCACCATCTTAGGTAATACATGTCGGGTTAAGGCCAATGACCCAAAAAAATTAACTTCCATTAATGTGCGTAAGGTACTCATGTCCGATTCTAAGAAAAGTGAGCGTTGACTAATCCCACCATTATTTAAGAGTACATCTATGCGTTGTTTCCAGTCCCAAGCCTCTTGGGCTTTGTCGGCTAATTCCTCTTCCTTTGCCAAGTCTAAGCTAAGTATCAAGATTTCTGATCTGGGCGATATTTCAATCAACTCATCCTTAACCTTTTCGAGTTCTTCTTTTCGTCTGGAAGATAAAATGAGATCGGAACCATGGAGTGCGTACTTCTTTGCGAATGCCTTACCAATGCCAGAAGATGCACCCGTAATCCATACAACGGGTTTGGAAGTGGAGCTTACCGTACTCATAGTCAAAAATGATATTTATTAAACTTATTGGTATAATTTAGTTAATTATAGAGAGGAACTATACGTTGAATATAGTTTTCTGTAAAGATGATTAGCTAGACGCACGGTGTCATCATTTTTGAATCTACAATATAAAGCCAAAGAATGTGGAGATAAAACATAGCCTACTACTCTTGGAAGATGAAATAGAAGCAGGTGAAATGCTTGCCAACTATTTAGAGCTTAATCACTTTCAAACCTATTGGGCAAAGGATGGTAAGGAAGCCCTGAAGATGATCGAAGCACATGCCGATGATATTGAATTGGCGATACTTGATATTATGGTTCCTCATATCGATGGCAAAGAAGTTTGTGCTCATATTCGAAAGCATCCCGTAATTAGTGATATACCCGTATTATTTTTAACTGCTAGAGATGAGGAAAAAGATGAAATTGAAGGCTTGGAATTAGGGGCGGATGACTACATAAAAAAACCCGCTAGCCTACACCTTATTAAGGCCCATGTCGAGAGTCAATTAAGAAGGATGCAACCCGATAAAAAACAATGGTTGCGATACGATCAGGTGTATTTGGATACCGATTCTAAGCAGATGTTTATCAATGATTCCCTAGTTGATTTGACCCATACCGAGTATATAATTGCCGAGCTATTTTTTAAGCACCCCAAGGTGGTATATAGCCGTCATGAAATTTTAGAGCACATTTCGGATGAAGAAAAATTCATTTTTGACCGTACCGTAGATGTGCATATCAAGAACTTGCGGATCAAAATGAAAGAGGAATGCAAATTGATTAAAACCTATAGGGGTGTTGGCTATGGTTTTAATCGTGAGTTTCTACATTCATGAACATTCAGGCTAAGCTTTCAGTAACATACATAGTTTTATTGGTTATTGGAATCATTACCATAAGTGCCTATGCCATCCTGAGTATTCGTTTTTATTTGTTTGCCGAAGGATTAGAACAGTTTAAAGATGATGCCAAGATTGTAAGGCAAGCCGTTGAGTCCTCC
This sequence comes from uncultured Balneolaceae bacterium, assembly GCA_937125285.1. Lineage (GTDB taxonomy): Bacteria > Bacteroidota > Rhodothermia > Balneolales > Balneolaceae > UBA1275. Next base: position 26,024 of record CAKZLH010000164.1, read on the forward strand.
GATGAAAATACGGACTTCTTCCCTTTCATTACTCAGACATCCGCTTTATTTGATTATGACTTGGCCTTATTTGATTCTACTGGAATACCCATTTACAACACCGTTCCCGAACAGCAGTTTATTGATTCACGTGAATTTTTAAGCGAACCGGTGGTCGACTCTATAGGGCGTACAGGGGATCGAATCTATGTCATTAATGATCCTGAATATGAGCGTATCGTGGCCTTTGCTGAAGTTCGTGATGGTTATCCAAGCATACATTACTTACGGATAAGTAAGGATAAAAAAGAATACTACGAAGCAGTAGATAATATTCGTCATATTATTTATGCGGGGATGCTCTTCTCCATCGCAGCAGTCATGGTGGTAAGCTTTGTATTTTCTCGCTATATGGCAGGTCCCATTAAACAGTTAAACGATGCTGCTTTAAATATTGCGGGAGGGAAACACTATGAGACGCTGGAAATTGATCGTAATGATGAATTCGGTACACTTGCCCATTCTTTGAATAAAATGGCTGAAAAATTTAAGCAAGACAACCGTCAGCTTCAGATCCTGAACAAGAAACAGAATCAGTTCTTTGCCGATATAGCTCATGAGGTCAGAAATCCCCTTCATACCATATCCGGTGCCGTTGAAATGATTCAAATGGAAGGTTTATCTGAAGATAAGAAGCAACAGTATCTTCATACCGTACAAAAACAAGTAGAGCGAGTGGTGCGGCTTTTTAACGACATTAAAATGCTGCAAAGATATGATTTAGATGAGCATTTTCTGACGAAAAGTGAATTTGTAGTTTCCGAATTCATTTCGCAGTTAATTGAAAGTTATCGCCCAATTGCAGAGGAAAAGAATATCAAAATAGAGACGGAATTATTGGATAATGGATCCGTTCATGCCGATAAGGATAAAATAGATCAGGTATTGGATAATCTTATTACCAATGCCATCAAATATACCAATGAAGGATCCATAACGGTACGTGTAACAGGTGAAGGGTCCAAACTTTGGATCTCAGTAATGGACACAGGGATTGGTATAGCTGATGAACATCTCGAGCATCTATTTGATCGTTTTTATCGAACAGATAAAGCTCGATCGCGAGATAAAGGTGGAACCGGTTTAGGATTGGCCGTTGTGCGTAGTATATTGAAAGCGCACAATACTGACATACTAGTAAGTAGTTTGCCAGCGAAAGGTAGCACCTTTTATTTTAGTTTGGACAAAGTTTCTTAAAAAGGAGAGAGCCTTCGGTCAAGAAAGACTCTCTCGTGGGTTATATGGATTTATTCAAAAAATCGAGAACCATCGCCTTGATGAGCATATTCTATGGTATAGTGGCGATCAGCAGGTCGAATGAAATTGATGAAATTGGTTGAATTAACATCTGGGTTACCTTTGTAGTAACTTATAATTCGGAACTTAGCATAGGTCCCCTCTGGAGTCTTCACCACTAAGGTGTAGTTATCCTTAGGTAATATGGCATGTGGTGGAGTGTTATTCATGGTATAGGTGTACCAGCTCGCGTCTAATGCTGTGTACCCTTCAACCGGTGCTTCATCTACATCGGCATAGGGTGTATTTAACGAAAGAATTCCACCACCTTTGCCTGTGTTGGCTATTATGTTGGTGGCATTGAAGGCGACATCCCATTGAGATGAGGTAGAATCTTGTACCAATTCACCTTTCTCTAAATCAACAAAGGTATAGCGATCAATATGAAAAAGTTCAGTCGTCTCTGCTTCTTGAAGGATATAGTTGAAACTAAAATAGCCTGCGGCAGGACGAGTCATTAGATTGGCAAATTCGGCACTTGTAATGTCTGGATTTCCTTGGTAATAGCTTAGAATTTCCATTTTAGCATAGCTGCCGTTAGGAGTTTTGATTACAACCGTTGCATTTGTGTTCGGTAAAACGGCATGCTTTGGTAGATTGGGCGCTTCACCAGTATATATGTACCAACTTGCATTGCTGCTTTCGTAACCAGATTCAGGGGCGTTTTCTAAGTTTGCATAGGCTTCATTGACGACTTGAATTCCGCCGCCATGGGCCGTATTTGCAAGTAGAGTAGTACCACCGAAGGCAATATCCCAAACGTCTGAAGTGGAATCTTCAACCGTAACTCCTTGATCTAAATCATAGAAGGTGTATTTGCCTTCCACACTAGGATAATCATTGATGTCGGTTACCAGCTCCATATTCTGAATAATGGTATTGTAGTTAGCGGCAATGTCCTCCATTATATTGTTGGTTACGGGTGCAGGGCCATCATTTCCACCGCCATTACAAGCGGTAAAAACCAGTAAGGTGGCTGTTAGTAGTAGAAAATGGATGTTTCTCATGTTGAATAGTAGGTATAGTTATTAGTTAAAAATTCATTGAAAATTGTAGACTAAATACTCGGCCTGGATTTGAAGGCATACGAAGAGGGTCTATTCTGTCGAATAGATTATTGATATTGAATTGAAGTCGATAATATTCTCGGAAGCTTTTACCCACAGAGCTGTTCAGGATGAAATAACCTTCTACCTTTTCCCGGGAGTCGATTCGATTATTGCCGTTTAAATCCACAAAACCATAGGGTCCTCGGTATTGGGTTCTGAAATTAAAGTCCCAACCACTATTTGGTATTTCATAATAAAGCTTGGTTACCCCTGTGATAGCTGAGCGATTAAACATCGGTACATATCGAAAGACCACTCTTTCAGTAATTACGCCCTCCACGACATCGTCGAATTGTTCGCGTATGCGTTGTCGAGTATCTAAAAGTTGTAACCCAACATTCCAACGCAAACCTTCAACCCGAGAGAATTCTATTTGCGCATCCACATCCATGCCTTGAGAATACATCTGTTGGATATTGATATAAGAAAAAACGGACTGGTTGTTGGATTTTAAAGCGATTCGCTGTGTTTCAATGAGATTATTTACATGATTTCGGAACGAATTAAATCGCAGGGTGAGGGTGGGACGTACGCTCCAATCGAAGCCTAGATTTATGGCTAGGGACTGTTCGGCTTCTATCTCGCTAAGCTCGGAGGGATCTACATACAATTCGGCCAATTGCCCCGTAGCTTCTAATTGCTGAAGACCTTGGATAAGGGTGGATGTCCCGTATACACTATATCCAGAAATTGGATTGCTAAAATTCAAAAATAGCTGACGAAAATCGGGTGCTTTATACCCTCCACCAAAGGATGCTTTCAACGTCACATTTGGGTGAAGGTTCCATCTTGTCGATAACTTTGGACTCAATTGAGCCGCATATTCGCTGTGGGTGTCGTACCGAAAACCTAAAGTTAACGAGTAGTCGTTGGAAGGCTCCCAATCATGTTGACCGTACATAAACGTACTGGTGAAGGTAGGTACGTCGGCGTAGATTTCGGCATTTAGTGACTCCAGTTTAACCCCAGCACCCAGGATAGTGGTGTGGGATGTATTCCAAAAGGTAGAGGCCTTAAATTCATAGTTGTTCAAACGTTGAGAAAATCGGTCCGAAAAATAACGCTCACCGGTATCTTCGTAGCGTAGGGTTGATTGACTTTGAAAAAAACCAAAATAGGCATGAGCTTCGACCAAATGCACCGATCCAACGGCGTAACGAAGAGCAGGTGATAAGAAATAATCTTGCTGAAACTCATCTCCCTGTGCCTTACGCTCCACTCTTCGGTTGAGTATAACATCGGGATACTGCTGATCTTCCCTATAGTAACGACCCGACATATCTAAGGTAAGTCCGGGTTGAAAGGAATAGCTGCCTCCACCCTGAAGGGTATAGTTAAGGTACTCGGGTATGGTGGGTGTGAGAGTGCTGGGATTTAAGTCATAGCCTGAAGAGCCATTTAGATTACCGTAAAATCGACCTTGGAAGTTGTTTTTTTTCAGGTTGAAATGGGCCGATACATCTCGTGTGTGATGGGTTGCATAACGAGTATTCAGTCCCCACTCAAAAGGTTTGGAACCTTTGTCGGTGATAATATTAATCACTCCAGCAAGAGCATCGCTTCCCCAAAGAGCCGATGAGGGACCTTTCACAAGTTCGATTTGTTCAATATTACCAACACTCAGTCGCGTGAGGTCTAGTGTTCCTGCCGTACGTCCAATAATCGGTTGATTGTCGATGAGAATAAGCGTGTATTCCGGATCAAAACCTTGTAATTGTAAACCGGTTCCATGATCCTCTACTAAATACAAGCCCAACTGTTCGGAGAGCACATCGCTTAAGCGTACATTCCCACTTTGTTGAATTTCTTGCTTGGGAACTACAATCATTGGTACACTTACTTCATTGAGCAATTCCTTGGTTCTGGATGCGGTTACGACTACCGTTTCCGATTCGTAGGCAAGGGACTTTAGAACGGTTTCCATGAAAATTTTATCATTTTCCATAACCTCCACCGTTCTTTGATATCGTTCATACCCAATGGCACTGATGGTAATGGTATAGCGATCGGGTTGAAACCCTTTGAGTGAATAATACCCCAGTGAGTCGGTGGTGGTCCCTTGAGTCTCACTCAAGCGTACATGAGCCATGGCAATAGGCGTTCCATTTTGATCCAGTACTCGTCCGTGTAGTTCGGTACTAACTGCTGATTCGGACGATATAGAGGGGGGTGTTGACCAAGGTAATTCATGCGCAGACACACCTTCTGCGTACCCATTCACCGAGCCAATATGCAGGCTCATGAACATAGCAATAGCCGTAAAATAACTTGTATTTAGAAATCTACTTTTGGTAGGGAACATCCCTTGATGAATAGTCTAGTCGTTAATTTAGACCAACAGAGCAATCATTCTCGTGTCTGTTGCCTTTTGATTGCTAAAGAAAAGCACCAATTGTGAAGAAAATGTGAAGATATATGAAGTTTTATGAAGAAAGGTAGTTCTTAGTTGGTTTTTTGAGGCATAACCAATCGAATGGCGGCTCCCACATAACCAACGAGGAATGATATTCCACCGAGTGGAGTGAGATATACCACCCACGGATTTGGGGCTAAACAGAGTAGATATAAACTACCAGAAAAAAGAAATATACCAGCGATCACAAAACCCATAGCTAGATTTAGGTTTACCCCGTAGCTTCTTTCGAGTAAACTTAGACCCATGAGTCCAAGGGCATTCCAAAATTGATATTGAACGGCGGTTTCCCATGTTTCTAATAAGCCAGGACTAAGAACTCCTTCTAAAAAATGAGAACCCATTGCTCCTAGAGCAACGGCGAATGCCAATAGTATTAAGGATAGGGCACTAAAACGAGAAATAGGGCAAGTCCAATTCATGAGGGTATTAATTTATTATTTAGTAGAAGATGAAGCACTAGTGTGAAGAAATTATGAAAAGCCCAATAGAATATTTAGTTGTACTAATAGGTTTGAGTTTTTGGAAATCGTTATTATGTATGGGTGGTTTGGTGGGTGAAAGGGTCTTTTCGACTCTTTCTAAATCGATACAATCCATTCCATTTTCTAAACTCGATATACAAACCGACATCAAATTATTTTCATCATGAGTAATCAAAGTATTTTATTTGTAGGAAGCTTTATCACCGTTTTAGTTGCTGCGGTCTTGTTTTGGCCATCTTCTAGCGAGCAAACAGCAGAGGCGCCGGTGCCACAAACGAGTCAGGAGGCAATGATGGCACCTGAGGGAACTATTGCCGTAAAAATGTATAAAAATGAAGGCTGTTTATGTTGCACTCGTTGGGCCGAGCATATGAATAACGCCGGTTTTTATGTAACCGAAGAGGCCACTAGACAACTTAATAGTATAAAGGCATCGCAGGGTATCACCAATGAACTGGCTTCCTGCCACACCGCATTTGTCGATGGTTACATTGTAGAAGGTCATGTACCACCGGCGGATGTGCAACGACTACTTAAAGAGCGCCCCGATGCGATCGGACTCTCAGTACCAGGCATGCCCGAGGGCTCTCCCGGTATGGAAGGTCCAAACCCTGACCCCTATGATGTTCTTTTAATTAATTCGGACGGAAGCACTTCGGTCTTTAGTTCGTATCGTTAAAATTTTGGGAACCATTTCCGAGTGATTCGGTGTTATAAAAGCATATTGTAGATTCATACTCCGAATAACTCAAACCGACTTAAACCCCCAGACCTTGATTGGTTCGGGGGTTTTTTTTGATCTAAACTTAAGGTTGCAAGCGCACCGGCATCATCTGTTCCAAGATCATACCTGAACTAAAGAATAAGGTCATGGGTATTTCATCGCCTTCCGTTAGGTCGATGGTAGAATTGATAATCATAATGTGATATCCACCTGGAGCAAAATTACGCACACTGTTAGATGCAATATCGACAAATGGTTGTTCCTCCATAACCATAAGCCCATCTTTCTGATAACTTCTGTGAATTTGTACATCATCAGATACAGTAGAACTTGCACGTACAAGTGTATCGGCTGTGGCACCCTGGTTAGATAAATTAAAGTAAGCAGCGCTCATCATCCCGGCTTTGGTTGGCCGCACCCAAGCTTCTGATATATTCATATCCCAATCCGATACCTGATTAGCTGTTCGGGTTGAAGGGGTTTCGGTCCTTTCGCAGCCTATCATCAATAATGTTAGAGCAATAAAAAGTAGAGGGGTGTTTGAGCGTTTAGCTAAGCGTGTCATAGTAGTTTGCGAATAAGTGAGTAGTGAAAGGTGTGGGTTTGTGGTGTTTGGTGCTGGCAAATGGTTCAAGTGAAAGGTATTGTGTGGAAGGTATGAAAGAGTTGCCTCATATCGATCGATTTTTTATCGAATCAGGGGCTCTAAATCTTGTATGATCAGAGAAGGGACCGAGGGCATACTCCCTCCATATTCAATGATGATCTCCCCTTTTGGATTCATGACCATAATTTTATCGGAGTGATTTAAAAAATAGATTTCTTGTCCACTTTCCGTTGTTGTTTGCATGGAAACCTGGGTACGAACACGGACGCTATCCATAAGTTGCTCGACCATTGCTGTTTCACCTGTTAAAAATTGAAAGTTTTTGTCCAGTTTAAATACTTCTTTGTACCGATGTAATATGGCGGGTGTGTCTCTTTTCGGGTCGAAACTAAATCCTAAGAACTGCACATTATCAGGATAGTTCAGACCCTTTTGAATAGCGATGAGATTTTGTGTGATAAGAGGGCAAATATCTGGGCAGTTGGTGTATATGAAGCCCATGACCACATAATCACCTTGGAAATCGGATGGAAAGATAACCGCCGCGCTATCTTGATTTACAAGCTCGAAGCTGGCGTCATTCATGTCGTCTATTACTTTGTAATCGTTCATGCAAGCGGTGAGCGATAAAACGACCATTCCCAACAAGTACAAGGGAATCAGTGACAATCTGTGGTGTGATCTAAACAGGGTAACCATTCGAATTCTAGGGTTGAGTGATGAATGTTGTAGTGTTGAGCTAAGTAGCTTTTGATGTTCTTTTTTATTTGCTCCATGGCGCCAATATCTTTCTCATCGATGCGAACATGGCATTCCATTAGTGTTTCCATCTCGTTGATTTTCCAAACATGTACATGATGCACATCTTGAACGAGTGAAATATTTTTGAGTTCCTTATTTAATTGATCGAGTTCGATTCCCTCTGGGGTTGATTCCATAAGAATATCGATACTTTCACGTAACATATGGTAGGAATGAAATAAGATATAGATACCGATAAGCACGGTCAATGCACTGTCGATCCAATACCATTGGAAACGCACAATAATCCATGCCCCCACAATGACGCCAACCGAAGAAAAGGCATCCGATAAGATGTGCAAATAGGCACTTCTCATGTTCAGGTTGTCTTTGCGTTGTCCATGTAATAGAATGGCGGTAAGTACATTCGCGACCAGGCCAACAATAGCGACCCAAAACATAATGGAGCCGTTGATGCTTACGGGTTCATAAAATCGCTCAATACCTTCCTTAATAAGTACAATGGCAATAATGATGAGGGTTATGAGATTGATAAAAGCTCCTATAATTTCCGCTCTTTTATAGCCAAAGGTCTTATGGGCGTCGGCGCCTTTAGCGCCAATTTTCCGAGCAATGAGGGCGATAACTAAGGAAAGCGTGTCGTTGAGGTTGTGAGCGGCGTCGGATAGTAGGGCCAAACTATTGGAAATGAGCCCTCCAATAAATTGAGCGAGCGTGATGATGAGGTTTAGGACGATGGAGATCCATAGTTTCACGGTTGGGGTGTCACGGTCGATGTGATGGTGATGGTGGCTGTGACTGTGCCCGGAGTCGTGGTTGTGGTCGGAGCTGTGCCCGTGGCTGTGACTGTGCCCGTGGTTGGAATCGTGATCGTGACCGTGACTGTGCCCGTGGTCATCGGAGCCATGAAATCGCAAGGAATTTATAATCTGGAAGCTAGCTCGCATCTATCTGATAATTACTGTCCTTTAAGTTCTTCTAGTAATAGGGTCATGAGGGATTCCGCTGCCGATTCACCAAGTTGCTTCATGGCTTCTTCGCTTAACTCATCGTCCACTTCAAAGGTAAGTGCATCGGTCCCAAATGTTTTATATACCCAGTTTTTAGAGATGGGTGAGTTGGGTTCAAACTCCTCGCTTCGAAAGTTTAATGCTGGGTTTGCTTCGGCTACAAAGGGGAACCAGCGTTGGGTGAAGTTATCTATGCCCGTGACTACTTCTTCGTTGATAGGGTAGAAGACGTTTTCGTTGGTGGAGTGAAAATCAATACCATATACAACCGAATAATCCAGTTCAGCATAGGGAGAAACGGCATCTCGAATAGCCCGAGTTTCAGGCTGTCTGAAATACTCCCAATCTCTATTTAAGTCAATTCCTTTGAGATTATGACGCCAATGTCCTTCAACCACTCCATCTGGATTCATCATTGGGTAGGCCAAAATGGTGAAGGCCTCTCGGAATTGAAGCGCTAGTTGATCGGATGCGTGAAGGCGTTTGTAGAAGTGCAAAAAAGTACGGTAGCCAGATACTTCCGGTGGATGCTGCCGACTAAACAGCAATAATAAGCCCGAGCCAGACATTTCCTCAGCTGTAGTACTAGCTTCGATTTGAGTTTTCCATTCAATAATTCCGCGCTTTCCATGAGAATAACCAACGGTGTCTGATTGGACTAAATCAGAGATTCCCGAAGCTTCTAAATAATTGGTTAGGCCTAAAAAATCATTGGCATTGGTTGGGTGTGCGGCTATCCATTTCACTTCAGGCCCAATACTTAGGAGCATGGATGCGGCTCCTGCGGTAATAGACACAGAATCTATAGGCTGCCAGATCGAGGATTCAGGCTTATGGGTCCATTTAGGTACATATCGATGCCGAGCATCGGCGTAGTGTAATTGTAGAATGACCTCCTGTGGCGCATCACTCCATAGTTTAAATCCATACCAAGGAGAATTGTTGATTGGGGCATTTTCAGGTTCAATCCGAACCCTAATGGTATCTAATGCTTCCCCTCTTCCTTTTACTAGCCAAGCGTCATTTAGGCGAGCGGCATTGAATTCGTTGCTTATCCAAATTTTTGGTTCACCAAATCCTATGGTTCTCTTTTTTTGAAGTTCTGTTAGTTTATCACGAGTATCCGTTGCATCTGGGGGGTCGTAGGAATAACCTGTGAAAGGTTCTGTGGTAGAGCAGCTCAAAATGAATAAACTCATGATGATGCCTAGTGAAAAGGATGGAAAATGGATGATTGAAAAAAGGTCGTGTTTATTTGGCGGATGGTTCATGGACGACGAAATAATGTGTACTACTAATGACTCAATTTTAAATTAAGATACTATATTATGGATAGATTGTGTAGGTGATGTGTAGCTATCAAAAAATATATAAAATATTGTTTCTCAACCGGTTTGTTCTGTTGATACTTCTGATTTGGGCAAGTGGTAATTTGGCAATTGCGCAATCTCCACTTAGTGGCTTTACAGAGGATTATCTCTTGGAGAATCCGAACCAAGAGCTGCCGGATACTATCCCCATTCGAACGGTGCGTTTTGGCGGACAAGAGCGATTCTCCGAATCGATACTTCGGGCTCAATTAGAGGGTGAGTTGCCAGGATGGTGGAAACAACAATGGGCTAGTATGGACGCTTGGTCAATCGATGAAACCGGCCTCGGCCTACCTAACTTCGAATGGATTGCACTACCCTTTTGGACGGGCGAAGTTATCGACAATAATGTAGAGCTTATTCGTAGATTTCTAAATGCACAAGGTTACTTGGATGCGGATGTTCATACTCATCTTGTTCCCCTTCACAATGGGCTGTTTTGGGATCTTTGGTTTCATCTTGAATTAGGTCCACCAACCACCGTGGAACAAGTGGAAATTTTAATAGCATCTGAAGCCAGTGAGTTTGAACAAAGAGAGGAACAAGAGTGGTTTGAGGTGTCTGGAATTTTATTAAGTGAGCTGGCTCAAGAGTACTTACGAAATCAAGGCCTGGGTTTTGTTTTTATTCGTGAGTTAGCAAAATCAAAATCATTAGAAAACAAACCTTATAATGAAATTCGAATTCTTCAAGAGCAAAATCGCTTAATGTCTGTTCTTAAAGAGCATGGTTTTGTGTATGCTCATCCGAACCTATCTATCCGCTCCGATTCGGGTTATCGAAGTAAAAAGCTAGAAATTAGAATTTATTTGGGGCCTCGTCCACGGATTCGACAAATAGATATATTGGGAAATCAGACCGTAGATGAAGCTACAGTACGCAGAGAATTAACTTTGAGTATAGATCAACCCTATCAAGAATCATTAAAACGATCTTCTACCACAGAATTATATGCTCATCATTTGTTTGAACGGGCACAGATAAGGATTCCCCTTCAACCCGAAACAGATAGCTTACGCTTAGAGGTTGAAATTAAGGAAGAACCCTTACGTTCGTTTCAGTGGCGTGGGGGGATGGGGTATTTCGACCGTTTGGATCGTAATTTTTCATTATGGGATAGTTATCAAGTGCTCAGAACACAATGGTCTTGGGTGCATAGAAATGTAAATGGAACGGGGCATCAATTTTCAACGCAGCTTAAGTTAGCGTATTTCGAGCGGTATTTAGAAGCCGACTATTTGTTTCCTTTTGCCTTCAATACTAAAAGTAGTGTGCGACTGCACCCCTTTATTCAATATCGGGATGAACGAGCCTATGACATTCGTTCGGCTGGTGTGGGAGCTTCTCTTAGTTATGTGTACAGTAATCGATTAACGGGTACGGTTTCGTATCGATTTGCCTTGAATGATGAGTCCAATGTGGAAGCGGGGCAGGTGATTCCCGACAGTTTGTTGACCTATAATTTATCGGTATTTAATGTGAGCGCGAGGTATCATTCCAAGGGGATTGTGGGGTATAATTCATGGTCTGTACAACCCTCCATTGAGTTGTCGGGACTGTTTGGTGAAAGTGATTTTAGCTATCAAAGTATCCAAATAGATGTACGTAAATATACTCCTGTCGCTCAGTCAAATGTACTGGCAACAAGGATACGAACGGGTTGGATATTTGAAGAAAATCAAGATAGTTTACCCTCAGATGTTCGTTTTTATAATGGAGGTAGTACCTTGGTCCGAGGTTGGTCTAGACATGATTTAGGTCCTAAGGAATGGATTACCCGGGTAGATAGCAGTTCTGGGACACCTGTGAACCGGTATCAATTTGTACCCACGGGAGGAAAAGCCATGCTTACGATGAATGTTGAGTGGCGCCAGCCTTTTTCATGGTGGAAAGGTGGCTATGGAGTGGTTTTTCTGGATGGTGGTCAGGTGTGGAAGCGAACCGATGAGTTGGCCTTTGGAGACATTCAATGGGCCTTGGGAGCAGGTATTCGATACAGGTCACCACTTGGGCCGATACGAATGGATGTGGCCTATAAATTGAACCCAAATGAAGATGATTTGGGGATTATTGAAGGAATTCAACCCGAGCAATCATGGGCTCGATGGGCTTTGTATATTTCAATTGGAGAGGCATTTTAATGAAAGCATTTCGATACTTAAGCATCTTTGCGATTCTTTGGCTACAGGCATGCAGCACATACAGCTCACTGGAAGGAGTGACTAGCGATGGTCTTCGTATTACCCCCTCGCCTTTGCAGAGAAGTTTAGCCGGCATGGAAATCTTACAGAACAGCAATACGATGGAGGTAGATTCGATGGGCTTTTGGTCTACAGGCTATTTCTCTTATTTGGGCCAAGATAGTTATCTGTGGGAAGAGTTATTACGATCCGAAATGGAACAGTTGGCCAAGCAGGGGCTAGGTATGGATATCATAGAATTAGATCAGAGCGGATTCGAAGGGCGGGGGCCTGCTCTGAAAACGGGTTGGATTATCTCGGATAGGGCGCAGTTTTTCGTGATTAACGAATTAGCCGGCCGATCACCCCACACCTTTTTTCTACTTCAAACCGCCATTAAACCACATTGGGATTTTGTGATCACTCAATCTGACGATGCTAGAGAAGGTTTTGATATTCAGTACCGAAGAGATTATTGATCAGTCACAAGATCTCAACACCTAGGATTCTAGGAACCAATTAACTCATCGTAAACAATCTCTAAATTATAAGACAAGGGTAACCGCCAGTTTGGAGCCGCAAAGTCTTCAAAGCCTGGGACCATCTCCATTTTGGCCAGTTCCTCTTTGCTTTTCCCCTCCGCAATAGCGTTTTGAGTAACGGCCAAAAGTTGTTCTAAAAATTCACGTTTCCGCTGGATATCTTGCCAAGAACCGGTTATTCCATGCTCGGGATGACCATGCCCAAAAATGTAAAGGGTTTCTTTGGGAAGCTCTTCTATAATTTGATTAAGTACCGACACCCAATTCTGAACCGAGGCTCCTGAGCGTGGATCTATGTAGGGATAAGCCCGATTGAAAACCAAATCCCCAAGATGGGCCACCTCTGCTTGCTCGAAAAAACTAATGGTATCGCCCCCGGTATGAGCAGCGCCGAAATGAAATAAATGCAGCGTCTCATCTCCAAAATCACCACTCCATCGGGTTGAAAATCGTTGATCAGCCGTTACGGGTACCGTTTCGCTATCTGCATTTGCCGCTTTTTGATACTCAGGCACTCGTTCATGTGCAATGATATGATTGGTAAATTCCGCAAAAACTCCGTTTCCAGCGGTATGATCGTTGTGGTGATGTGAATTCACCAAAAGGTCCATCGTTTTGGAACTACGCGCCTTCAACCCGTTAATACATTCTTCGGCAGTATCTGGAAATTGTGCATCTATGGCCACTAAAGCCTCTGAATTATCAAGCCATCCGATGGTGCCGCCTCTTCCTGTAAATAACCCAACATTGCGACGTAACTCTTGAAAATTACTCTGATCTATGGTGGCCTTAGAAACAGGTGCGATGCCCGTATAATCGCCTTTGGCGGATGCAATACCTGCTAAATTGAGTCCAATGCTGCCGGCAGCAATGGTCTTTAGGCTGTTGGAAAGAAATTCTTTTCGGTTAATCATGGCTTAGATCCTTAGGTATGAAGTTGGTGTATTACATAAGACATTAATCCCATGAAATTCATTCGGTCGAACGAACGCTGGCCACCTAGTAAGCGTAGATGAGGTAGATAAGCTGGTGAAGAGTGGCGGTTCGGGCAGAGTTGAACGCTAACTCTCTAAAGAAGCTAAGTAGCGACCTTTTTTGAAATTAATGGCCAGCACGGCGTTCATACAAATGGCCGCAAGTATCGAGTAAAGAGTTGCCCATATATCAACGATGAAAATGGCGAGAATGATGATTATGATGTCCACAATCATTTGAAATTTGCCCGCGTTAATGTCGTGATATTTGCTCAAATACAGCGAAAGTATATTCAATCCTCCAAGAGAGGCTTTATGACGAAACAACATAAGTAGACCCGCTCCCATTAAGGATCCTCCGAAGATAGCGGCAAAGAGTGGATGCGCACCATCGACCCGAATCCATAGAGGAATCAGATCGGAAAGCAATGATACCAGACCAACAGTTAGAAAGGTTTTTAACGTAAAAAACCATCCTAGCCGCCAAAGCGCTAATGCATAGAATGGAATATTTATCACGAAAAATATTTCACCAAAACTCCAATCCGTAGCATAAGAAGTTAAAAAGGCAGCTCCAGCGGTTCCTCCAATAAGAAATTCTTGTTCGGTAAAAAGGGCAACTCCAAAGGAGACAAATAGACTCGCCAAAACAATCGCCTGAGCATCTTCAAACAGAGAATGTTCCTTAATTTGGACTAAGGTATCGGTATTAGAGTTCGAGTTCATCTCGAATAAGTAATAAAATGGAAGAGTGAGGTACGATTAAATATTTTTCATTTTCAAACTCAATTTCATGAGATCTGCTTTTCAGAAAAATAGCTAAATCACCTACAATGGCCTGCATACCAATGTATTTCGTGTCTTCGGCAGGTTTCCAAGACTCATCTATATCTGTATTTGGAATGGGATAACCAGGGCCCGTTTTTAAGATGTAACCACTTTGAATTTCTTCTTTTTCTTTAACGGATGCGGGTAAGACCAACCCACTACGGGTATGGGTTTCCATATCTCGGGGTTTTATGAGCACCCGATCTCCTACCACCACAAATTTATCTATAGAATTAAGATATTCCTGAATCATTCGTTTAATTTTTTTGTAAAGATACATATAAATTGAAAAAGGCTGTAGGTAAGACTTTTAGCTTGATATGAAAACAGAATTAATTACAGGATTAAACCATGAGTAACCAAGAAGTGAATAAAGTGGCCGTAGTAACCGGAGCTAATTCTGGGATTGGATTTGAAACCAGTAGGGCCCTAGTTGAAAAGGGATATGAATTGGTCATGGTATGTAGGAACGAGCAAAAAGCTCAGGCAGCTAAATCGCAATTATTAGAACGGGTTGAAAGCGCCAATATCTCGTATATACTGTGTGATTTTATAGATCCAGAACAGATTCAAAATGCCGCTGAGCAAATTCGATTTAGCTATACCTCACTACAATTATTGGTTAATAATCATGGTTATTTGGCCGCAACTGAGGAACGAGATGCCCGTAATGTAGAGTCCACTATTGCCGTAAATCATTTGGGTTATTTTTTGTTTACCTATGAACTACGAGGGTTGTTATTAGCCCCGAATACCGACGGTTCAGAAACGAGAGTAGTTAATGTGGCTTCGGAGGCTCATCGAGGAGCGTCGGTAGATACTTCTGATTTTGCCTTAACCAAAAAGTACTCGAATTGGAAAGCGTATAGTAATTCCAAGCTCTACAATATTCTATTCTCACGTTCTTTAGCCCAGTTGTGGCGTGAGGAAAACATATGGGTCTTCTCGGTACATCCTGGCGTAATACGGTCCAATTTTGGCCAAAGCAGTACCTGGCTAATTAAAGCGTTTTGGAAACTAGGAGCACTTTTTATGAAGTCGAATCGCGAAGGCGCTGAATCCTCTGTTTATGCAGCTCTTTCACCAGATCTTTCCCAAAGTTCAGGGGCCTACATCAAAGACAAAAAAATAGCTCAACCAACTCGTCTCGCAAATAGTGATCAAATAGCCGATAAACTCTGGAAATGGAGTGAAGAAGTTTGTGGGATAAAATGGTGATTAGCTCTTTTAATTGAGATGGACTTTTCTTTATTTGAGGCCAGCTAAAAGGCCTATATAATTGGCTTAGATTAGGTATTTAGCAACAATCTACAATTAAATAATTCTATTATGATGCAATCACTTCGGTTTCGGTTGAGCTTAATGATGTTCCTTCAGTTTTTTATTTGGGGAGCTTTTTTTGTGACTATGGGCGCCTATTTGCTTCAGGTATTTGAGGGTGAAGAGAGTTTGAACAGTATCATAGGTAGCGCCTATGCTACTCACAATTGGGCGGGTTTACTGGCCCCGGTGTTTGTGGGTTTGTTGGCAGACCGCTATTTCAATGCCGAAAAGGTAAATGGTATATCCCATATACTAGGTGCGATACTTTTATGGATGGCAGCAGGGGTCACGGATTCTGGAACCTTTATTTGGATTATGTTGGCGTATTTTATGTTGTATATGCCGTCATTGGCATTGGTAAATGCCATTGCCTTTGCGAATATCGACAACCCAGACAGCGAGTTTCCACGTATTCGTGTTTGGGGTACCATCGGGTGGATACTTGCGGGCTTTATTGTTGCAGGTACGGTTTTGGGATTCGTGAATATCCCATTATTGAGTTGGATCACAGGGGTTGAAAGCAACATTCAATCCACAAATATTCCACTGAAAGTAAGTGCCGTAATCTCGGTACTCTATGGTCTTTATAGTTTTAGCTTACCCGCTACTCCTCCCTCGGCAAGAGGAGAAAAGTTTGATGTGAAACAAGCCCTAGGTCTGGATGCATTAAAATTATTGAGTGAAAAGAATTTTGCCATTTTTTCCTTCAGTAGTTTTGCCATTAGTATACCCTTGGCTTTTTACTATGCCCGTACTAATGATTTTATTGCAGCGGTAGCATTTGGTGAACAATCACCTTCTTTTATGGCTATTGGTCAAATGAGTGAAGTTCTATTTATGCTCGCCATCCCACTATTTTTAGCGCGATTGGGGGTTAAATGGATGTTATTGGTGGGTATGTTAGCTTGGACAGCACGCTATTTACTCTTCGGTTTATTCCCAAGTTCCACCGCGCTTATTGTTTTGGGGATTGCTTTGCATGGGGTATGTTATGATTTCTTTTTTGTAACCGGACAACTGTATGTAGATAAAAAAGCGCCAAAGCATTTACGAGCGAGTGCTCAAGGATTTTTTAATTTACTTACTTATGGAGCGGGTATGCTTATAGGTAATTATGTGCTGGGTTGGTGGGGCGATTCCATTGCCCTTGATGGATCAACGCTAGAAGGATGGATGCAAGGAGCTCAAAGTTTCTGGGTGATGCCTGGAATAGTAGCCTTATTAGTGGCGGCTTTCTTTTTTGCATTGTTTTGGGATTCTTCCACAGATACAGATGCTTCTGATTCAGCAGGTTCAGGGTCAGATGCATCACCGAATGTAAAGGCAGCCACCGCTTAAATACGATATTCATCTGCCATGGGGATAATTTGCTATGGATATAAAAAAGTTAGAATGGGAGTAATTAATGATTAATCGAAAAGTTCGAATGGGAATGATCGGTGGTGGAGAGGGTTCCTTTATAGGAGCCGTTCACCGTATGGCCGCAAATTTAGATGGAGAAATTGAACTCGTTTGCGGAGCCTTTAGTCGATCCTCGGAGAATTGTAAAGAAACGGGACAAAAGCTCTATCTCCCCGAAGAACGAGTCTATAACTCATGGGAAACCATGATCAAGGAAGAATCAAAACGACCTAAAGGTGACCGAATGGATATTGTATCCATAGTTACTCCCAATCATCTTCATGCCGGACCAGCCATCATGGCTCTTGAGCATGGGTTCCCTGTTATTTGTGATAAACCCCTTTGTCTGTCTACCGAAGAAGCCTTGCAGATCAAGGATGCCGTCGAAGCTTCGGGACTTCCCTTTGCTTTAACGCATACGTATACGGGTTACCCCATGGTTAAGCAGGCGCGAGCAATGATGGAATCCGGTGAACTCGGTGCTACAAGAAAAATAGTGGTGGAATATCCGCAGGGCTGGTTAACCGACAAGATAGAGGATGATGGGCAAAAACAAGCCGAATGGCGATCAGATCCTACGAAAGCGGGGAAAGCAGGTGCCTACGGAGATATTGGAACTCATGCCGCTAATATGGCTGAATATGTTTCAGGATTAAAAATTACCCGAGTGCTTTCACAGATGTCGAAAATTGTAGAGGGTCGATTATTGGATGATGATACCTCAGCACTTCTCGAATTTGAGGGAGGCGTACCCGGAGTACTTATCTGTTCACAGGTATCGGCTGGAGAAGAAAATGCGATTACCGTAAAGGTCTATGGAACCAAAGGAGGAGTGCAATGGTGCCAAGAAGACGAAAATACCCTTTTGGTAAAGCGCCATGGTGCCCCTAATCAAATCTATCGAACGGGAGTGGATAATAGTTATTTATCTGAGGGGGCGCTTGTACATGCAAGAGTCCCGTCCGGACATCCAGAAGGATATTTGGAGGCCTTTGCCAATATCTATAGAAATTTTGCTATGGCCGTTAAGGCTCATGCGAATGGGCATTCTCATCATAAGTTGTACGATTATCCAAGTATTGAAGATGGGGTTCATGGCATGTCCCTTGTCGATGCCATGGTTGCTTCAACGGAATCAGGTAACACCTGGGTAAGGGTATCCCATTAATTTCAACTACCGAACATTAACCACTGTAATTTTACTGTATGAAAACCATTCAAGGTCCAGCCATATTTTTCGCACAATTTATCGACTCCAAAGCCCCATTCAATTCCTTAGAGGGGCTCTGTGAATGGGCGGCCAATCTCGGGTATAAAGGCGTTCAGATTCCTACCAATGTAGACTTTATGATCGACCTCGATCAGGCGGCCGAGAGTCAGGACTATTGCGATGAGCTCAAGGGTAAAGTGGCTTCCTACGGTCTAGAAATCACAGAACTTTCTACGCACATACAGGGCCAATTAGTAGCCACACATCCGGCACATGATATCATGTTTGATGTGTTTGCTCCTGAACACCTCAAAGGAAATGAACCGGCCCGCCGAGAATGGGCTATTGATCAAGTAAAAAAAGCAGCCATAGCTTCACGCCGCTTAGGGCTTAAGGCTCATGCCACTTTTTCGGGTTCGCTACTATGGCCCATGGTGCATCCTTGGCCTCAACAGCCTAAAGGCCTCATAGAGGAAGGTTTTCAAGAGTTAGCGAAACGCTGGATACCTATTTTGGATGTTTTCAAAGATCAAGGGGTTGCATGCTGTTATGAGGTGCATCCGGTTGAAGATATTCATGACGGCGTTACATTCGAACGTTTTTTAGAAGCCACTGGGGGTCACGAAGCGGTGAGCATACTTTACGATCCCTCACATTTTGTGCTTCAGCAGCTCGACTACTTGAGTTATATAGATCACTATCATGAGTTTATAAAAGCTTTTCATGTGAAAGACTCAGAATTTAATCCCACCGGAAAAAAAGGAACCTTTGGTGGCTATGGAGACTGGAGAGATCGCGCGGGAAGATACCGATCACCAGGTGATGGGCAGGTCGATTTCAAAGGTATCTTTACCAAACTAACCGAATATGGATACGATGGATGGGCTGTTTTAGAATGGGAATGCTGCATCAAATCGCCGGAACAAGGAGCCCGAGAAGGAGCTCCTTTCATTCAGTCGCATATCATAGAAGCAACTGAAAAAGCCTTTGATGATTTTGCCGGCGGTGCTGAAGC
>CAKZLH010000165.1 GCA_937125285.1 uncultured Balneolaceae bacterium
GGTACCTGACCGAGCAGGTGCTACATTGGATTCAGTCCGAAGACTCGAAGGTATCAGCTGCTATAATAGCAACGGAAGAGTTAGGGCACTTTCATTCCGAAGACATCCACTACAGTTTACGATGTCTAGAAGAGCAATTAATCCGGCAAGATCTGATTCAATGGGTTCATCGCCTAAAACTACCAGAAGTGCCTTCTTCTGAATCGCAAGAAACCATCTGCTGTATTCATGCCGGCAACCTACCCCTGGTTGGATTACAGGATCTATTAGCGGTTTTAGTATCTGGGCACCGTTACGTGGGGAAATTGTCTACCAAAGACCCCTACCTGTTAGAATCCTTACTGGAATTTCTTTCCAAGGGCTTATTTGCGGATCAGATTCAATCCTGGTCCAGGACCACCATTCAAGAAGTCTCTGAACCATATGATCGGGTACTATTTTCTGGTTCTTCTGACTCCTTAGAGCATATTCAACACGCCTTTTATCAAAGTGGTCAAGCTACACCCACTACTCAATGGTTGAACCGAACAGCCTCTTTCTCCTTATACTACTGTGAGTCGATGAGCGAATTCAATGAGCAAAAGGAGCATCTTATAGACGCTATTTTTAGGCATCAAGGAAGGGGATGCCGCTCGGTTGCCGTGATTGCGGCGCCTTTCGGGTTGAACCAGATTGCTGATCACTTTAACCAAGCACTTTCCAATTTCTTCGAACAACATCCCGGCCGAGCAGTAGCGCTAAAGCAGACCCCACAGGAAAACAGATTATCTCCGAAGTATCAACAGGCCTTTAATATTGCTGTGCAAAGAGATTCGATACAATGGGGCAACTGGAGTATCGAAGAACATACCTCAACCCATGCACCCACCCCATATCATTCCAATCAAATGTACTGGCTAAAGGTGGACCCACACGCACTTACTGATCTCATAGAGGGGTATAGAGGAAAACTTCAAACCGTTTATACCGCTCAGGAGACCCATCTAACCGCCCCGCTAAGGACGGCTCAATGTCCAGCACTGTACTGGAAAGCCGATGGAATAGATACCCTAGAGTATCTATGTTCAAATACCATCCGCGCATAATTATTTAGTTCATTAATGCTTATTTTACATTGATAGCTAAACACCGAACCCTTCATTTGTATTGATTTTACTCAGTTGCTATGCATTCCTATAATCCCTCATCTATAGAAAAGAAATGGCAGTCGTATTGGTTAGACCAAAAGACCTTTAAAACGCCTACCGATCGGACCAAACCGAAGTATTATGTGTTGGATATGTTTCCTTATCCAAGTGGGTCAGGACTTCATGTGGGACATCCCGAGGGATATACGGCCACCGATATTATGGCTCGATACAAAAGAACAAAGGGTTTCAACGTACTTCACCCAATGGGTTGGGATGCGTTTGGTTTGCCAGCAGAACAATATGCGGTTAAAACCGGTACACACCCACGTTTAACAACAGAAAAGAATATCGAGCGTTTTCGTGAGCAGCTACAAGCCATAGGCTTCAGCTATGATTGGGACCGAGAAGTTAATACCACCGATCCCAATTATTTCAAATGGACCCAATGGATTTTTCTAAAACTGTTTGAAATGGGTTTGGCCTATGAAGATGAGGTAGCGGTAAATTGGTGCCCAGAGTTAGGTACTGTTCTCGCGAATGAAGAAGTAATCGATGGCAAGAGTGAGGTAGGTGGCTATCCTGTGGTTCGCAAACCCATGCGTCAATGGGTACTTAAAATTACCGCCTATGCCGAGCGTCTACTCCAGGATTTAGATGATTTAGACTGGCCCGAGTCACTCAAAGACATGCAGAGAAATTGGATTGGTAAATCGGTGGGTGCCGAAATAGATTTCGCTATCGAAGGCTACGAAGCGGAGAACATTCGAGTGTTCACGACTCGACCCGATACTCTATTTGGTGCAACTTACATGGTACTTGCCCCTGAGCATCATTTAGTTCAAAAAATTACCACTCCTGAGCAACAAAAGGCGGTTGAGGCTTACGTTGAAGCCGCCGCATCCAAATCCGATTTGGATCGACAGGAATTGAGTAAGGAAAAGACTGGGGTTTGGACGGGTGCTTATGCCAAGCATCCTGTTACTGGGAATCCTATTCCTATCTGGATTGCCGATTATGTACTGGTGAGCTATGGTACAGGTGCGATTATGGCAGTACCGGCTCAAGATGAGCGAGACTGGGAATTTGCCGAGGCCTTTGATTTGCCCATTGTACGAACGGTTCAACCCGAAGAAGGATTTGAAGGTAAAGCGTATACCGGTGATGGCCCTGCTATTAATTCCGATTTTTTAAACGGGATGAATGTGACTGAGGCAAAGCAAACCATGATAGAATGGTTGGAAGCGAATGGGGTGGGAACCAAGGCGATTAATTACAAGCTTCGGGATTGGTTGTTTTCAAGACAGAGATATTGGGGAGAACCTTTTCCCATAATTCACACCGAAAATGGCCCAGTCGCCATTGGGGAGGATCAACTTCCTTTGGAATTACCTGAAGTGGATAAATATCAACCCACGGGAGATGGTGAACCCCCATTGGCCAATGCAACGGAATGGGTGGACACCGTTGATCCATCGACCGGAGCACCAGCCAAAAGAGAAACCAATACCATGCCCCAATGGGCAGGTTCATGCTGGTACTATCTACGATACATTTCTCCAGACTGGGATGGCGGTCCGGTAGACCCTGATTATGAGCGCTACTGGATGCCGGTTGATTTGTATGTGGGTGGAGCGGAACATGCCGTATTACACTTGCTCTATGCGCGATTTTGGCATAAAGTGCTTTTCGATTTAGGGGTGGTTAGCACCAAAGAACCTTTCCAAAAATTGGTGAATCAAGGTATGATTTTGGGAGAGATGGAGTATACCGCGGCTAAAAATGGAGGCCAATGGATTTCGATTGATCAGGCAGATGATACTTCTGAGCGTGTTTCATTAGCCGATGATCAAGTGGAGAAGAAAGGGGATCATTTTGTGGTAAAAGGGACCACTTTTCGGGTTGAAGCACGCGCACACAAGATGTCGAAGAGTCGAGGGAATGTCATTAATCCTGACCATATTATTGAACAGTATGGAGCGGATTCACTTCGATTATATGAAATGTTTATGGGTCCCTTGGAACAAGTGAAACCATGGAGTACCAAAGGGGTGGATGGGGTTAATAGGTTTCTTCACCGTGCTTGGCGATTGCTTATTGAAGAAGAGACAGGTGAACTAAAAAGTTCAGTTCAAGACGTAGAGGCGAGCAAAGAACAGCAAAAAGTTCTCCACACAGCGATCAAAAAAGTAACCGAAGACATTGAAGCGATGCGATTCAATACCGCAATTTCGGCTTTAATGATTTTCGTTAATGATGCTAACGCCTGGAAAGAGATGCCGATATCCATAGCTAAAGATTTTGTGCAATTGTTAGCACCTTTTGCTCCTCATATTGCAGAGGAGTTATGGGAGCGACTAGGGCACCGTCAAACGCTAGCTTATGAAAACTGGCCAAAATTAGATGAATCATGGTTGGTAGACGATGAAGTCATGTATCCAGTACAAATCAATGGAAAAGTACGGGCCGAACTTTTTGTCCCTTCCGAGCAGGCAATGGATAAAGATGGAGTCTTAGAAAAAGCCAAAGCCCTTGAAAAAATTCAAGGGTACCTAGAAGGGCATAGAATCGTTAAGGAAATATTTGTTCCTAAGAGAATCGTAAATATCGTAGTGGCACCTGAGCGTTAAAACCTACAGACGTCTTCTATAGGTTATCGTTGAGTGCCTCTTGTTATTTATCGAGATTCTATCGGTGGATAATCTTGGTTTTTTTGACCCACATACAGCGCTCTAGGACGAACCAATCGATTATTGGCCATTTGCTCCATGTAGTGTCCAGCCCAACCAGAAATTCGACTCATGGTAAAAATACAGGTATATAAATCGGGTTGAATTCCCATAGAATAGTAGACCGTTGCTGAAAAGAAATCTACGTTTGGATCGATATTCTTTTCGTTTTTCATGGTCGTAAGCATATCCATGGACCAACGATAAAGCTCTTCATGACCTGTTTCTTCACTAAGAGATTGAGCCATTTTTTGAAGGTGACGAGCACGGGGATCGAAGGTTTTGTATACCCGATGCCCAAAGCCCATAATCTTTTCTTTCTTGGCTAATTTGTCTTTGGTGAAGGCTACAGCATCCGCATCCTTTCCTTGAGCTTCTAACTCCATGAGCATTTTCATTACAGCGGTATTAGCTCCACCGTGTAAAGGTCCTTTTAGAGCACCAATAGCCCCTGTAACGGCCGAATACAAGTCGGATAGTGTTCCTGCCACTGTTCTACATGTAAAAGTAGAAGCATTCATGCCATGTTCGGCATGAAGGATTAAGCATAAATCTAGGGTTTTTTCGGCCTGAGTACCGGGTTCCTCACCATTGAGCATGTAGAGAAAATTAAATGCTGTTGAACCCGTTTCTTTCGGCATCACCATTTCTTGTCCGCTTCTAATTCGGGAAAAAGCAGCTATGATGGTGGGTAGTTTTGCCGTTATGTTAATAGCTTTTTCGTAATAGGAATCATCTGGTAAGTGAATATCGGTCTGAGATAGCATGGAAGTAGCGGTTCTCAAAACCGACATAGGATTCGATTCTTTATCAACGGCATGTAGATAATCAATGACTACCTGAGGCAAACCACGTCTAGTTTGTAGCTTATGAGTAAGATCATCTAATTCTTCTTGATTCGGTAAACGATCATTCCAAAGCAGAAAACATACTTCTTCAAAGCTACTATTCTCAGCAAGTACATCTATATTGTAACCTTCATAGATGAGTTCACCTGCTTGGCCATCGATAAAGCTTTTAGTTGTTGAAAATGCTACTACCCCATCTAAACCCTTATTGATGTATGGATAAATGGTTTCATCAAAGCCCGTATGTAAATCTTTTGACATGGTGTTCCGAATTATATTTAGTAATTAAGTAACTCTTGTGATTTCGGTAACTGAGAGCGCTGTTCCTCTTACTCAATGAAGATGCGTTCGTGTCTCTACTTGTGTAGTTAAACAGGATATTTTTTACGTCTGTTCAAGAGTTTGCTATAAGTTAAGGAAACCTCGAGAATAAATTAAGTGCTTATAGCTCTTTTTTTGCGTCTTCCCAATGTTTATCCATCTCTTCAAGACTAAGATCTTTAATGGGGCGGTTTTCCTTGGCGGCCTGGGATTCTATGTACCGAAATCTGAGCTCAAATTTACGGTTCGTTTTTCGAAGGCTATCTTCCGCATTAAGCCCAAAAATTCGCCCCATGTTCACCAATGAAAACAGGACGTCGCCGTATTCATTGGCCTGTTCTTCTTTTTGCCCATGCTCAAGTGTCTGTCGAAATTCTTCAACCTCTTCATTTACCTTCTCCCAAGCCTGTTCCCATTCAGGCCAATCAAAACCTACATTTGCAGCTTTTTCTTGCATTCTCTGTGCTCGAATAAGTGCTGGCATAGGCTTTGGTAAACCATCTAGAGTAGATTTTTTACCTTCATTTTTCTTAATCAACTCCCAATTTTCAGAAACCTTTTTCTCGTCCTCAACAATCACATTTGAAAACACATGTGGATGGCGTCTAATGAGTTTCTCCATGAGTGTATAGATTACATTTTCTATGGAGAAATGTTCTTTTTCATTCGCCATAATACTGTGAAAAACAACATGAAGTAATAAATCACCGAGCTCTTTTTTGAACTCCTCGAAGTCATTATTCTCAAGGGCCTCTAAGGCTTCATAAACTTCTTCAACCAGATTATCTTTTATGGATTCATGGGTCTGTTTGCGATCCCAAGGACATTCTTTTCGTAATATTTGAACCAGGGTAACTAGATCTTCAAATTTCTCGGAGGCTTGCATTAGGTTTTTTGTTTTTTCTTTTTTGCTGCAGGGAATAAAATATTGTTCAGAATGAGCCGGTATCCTGGACTATTGGGGTGTAAAGCTAAATCTGTTGGGGGATCATTAACCCGGTGGGTGTAATCTTCGGGATCATGTCCTGCATAAAAGGTAAAAGTGCCACGTCCATAATTGCCATGAATATATTTGGCCTGATCTCTACCAGGACTTTCCCCCAAGACCACTACGGATGACTTAATTTTATCGGATCTGAATGCGGTTGTTTGCCCATAAAAACCTCGAACGCTACTCACATGGTTCTGGGTGAGCATGGTGGGGACGGGATCCCACTTTGCAGAAAATTCGAAAAGGGTAAAGAAATCAAGGCTTTGATCAATTTCATTAATGGCGACAGGAACATCAATGTCGGCATGTTCATATTCTAGAGGGTTCAAGCTGATACTAAAGTTTTCGAATGCCAAACTTTTTGAAAAGTCCAATTGCTCTTGCGCATTTGGATCAACAGGATCGCCATCGAAAGGGGTAGGGGCAATATCTATTCCCTCGGATGCTAATGCGATATCAAAGGTGTCGGTTCCTGAACACATAGCGAATAGGAAACCTCCGTTACCCACAAATTCTTTAATGGTTTGGGCTACTGCTCGCTTTTGCTCACTTACCTTGTTATATCCGAGTTCCGATGCCATAGCCTCCATCTGTTTTACTTGA
Organism: uncultured Balneolaceae bacterium; assembly: GCA_937125285.1. Lineage (GTDB taxonomy): Bacteria > Bacteroidota > Rhodothermia > Balneolales > Balneolaceae > UBA1275. The sequence goes on from CAKZLH010000165.1 coordinate 6,620, forward strand.
GTAATGTACCAGGGGTTGTTCCGATAGCTAGCCCAGAACTTTCCGTATTGCCCGGTAAAATCTTCGTGATGCAGATGAAGCCAGTCGTAGTTTTGTAGGCTACCATTTAACACTTCAATATCCCAAATCTTATCATATTCGACCTCAGCATAACTTAGAGCGAGTGTTACGGCGTCATCCCAAGGGAGTGCTTGATCGGGTGTATATACGGCAATTCTGGGGGCTTTTTCTAAGTTCACCACCGATGTGTTGGACCCTGGAGATTCAATACTTTGAATGATTTGAGCTGCCTGCGATTCCGAAATACGCTCGAGATGAATATTTTTTATTCGAGCGGTTCTAATGAGTTCGTCATTTGAAGCGGTTAAAAAAGCTCCCCCTCGATAATTCAACAGCCAAGTTGCCTTTGAGCCATCTTTTAAGTGATTGAACAGTAGACCATATGCTTTAAGGTGATTGGTCTGGGATTCATCCATGGGTATGAGCAATTGCTGACCAATGGCCGAATTGGATGCTCCAACGAGCAGAATGAATATGAGTAACCGAAATAGCTTCATAGCAAAATATTTAAAGTGCTAGGTTGAGTGCTAATAGTTTTTCACGGGCCATGGGTCCATAAAATCCCGACGGAAATTCTAGTACTAGCTGCTCATAGTAGGTGTATACTGTTTCAGCTGAAAAGTCATACTCATCGGACTCTAGGAGATGAGAAGCTGTTCGGGCCCGTAACCAGAGTAGTTTTTCTTTTAGGCTTCTACTTTGCATAGCCGCTAGGTATGAGTCTAAATTTTGTAAATAGAATGGTAAGTCATCTTCCACCTCATAGAGGAGCTCCATGCTGATAGCCGAAAAAGGGTCTTGAGTAGTGGATAGCTTCCAAAGTTTTGTTTTGGCACTATCTATCTTTCCTTGATACATATTCAGAACCGCTGATGGAAATTCATGGACTGTGGTACTGGTAGAATCTAGTGATTCAATTTGTTGTAACCACAGACGTAAGGCAAGTGCATCATTGGCATAATAGGAGCTGTATTGACGCCCCAAACTTTTTAGCTGTATAGCTGAAAACTCGAAATCACCAGCAAAGAAGTCGGTAAGAGCAAGAAAATAGCGTGTTTTTTCAGCCATTAATCCAACATTAGCCGCTCGATTTGCTCGGGTTAAATAGAGCCGTGCTTCCGCAAATGATTCCTCTGTAATGCCTATTCTACCCTTGAGATAATTAAGTTCAATATCATGTTCGCCAGGCAGTGATTCTAGTATGCTGATTAAGCGCTGCACTTTGGAAGGAGTTCGTTCATAATCCAGATACAACTCAGCGAGTTGAACATACACATTGGAAATATTTCTATAATCTCGACCCACATCAAGTAATCTTTCCAATATTGAACGTGCATTCTGAGTGTAGGTTAAAATCTCTTGTGCGGATACCAAGTCATAGTCTTTAAGATGTTTGGCCCAAGTTAACCAAGCTTCTGCTTGTTTTTCGAGGGCCTGCCACTGTATTTCGTTGTACCCCTTATTGGCGTAATATTCAAAAGCCTTTAACGCTTTTTCATACTCGCCGTTCTGAATGAGCTTATTTCCAACGTTAAATAGAGAAAAGTTAAAGGAGGGAGTGCTCTCTTCATAGGCTAAAGCGGTGGTGTAGGCGCGTTCAAATAGATTAGTTTCCAGTAACAACCAAATTTGAAGCTCATAAAATGTGCCATATAGTACGTTGTCGGGTTCAATCCGAGATAAAAAATCTTCTATTTCAATCACACTAATATCATAGAGAATAGGATCGTTGTAACGAAAAAGCATTCGTTGAAAACCATTAGCTTGATTGGGTGAATTTTGGATTAGCTCTAACCAAGAGATGATGGCTTGATCATATTCTCCTGCTTGCATGTAAATCATGGGAACTTCCGACATGAAAAGCATTGGGTTTTTAAATTGCACACGAGCTTTTTCATACACCTCAAGAGCTTCGTTGTATGCCCTACGCTCCGTCATGGTTCTAGCGGTATTAATATACACTTGAAGTAACTCTGGGTAGCGATTGAGGTTCTCAAACCACAAGGCAATGGCCTCATCTCGTTCCCCCATGAAAAAATAAATTTCTCCTTCAATTACACCGATAAGAGCAGTATTGCCTCCATTACTTTTGTACTTACCAACCCTATCCAAGGCTCTTTCATACTGTTTTAACTCGATATCACATTCAATAAGCCGGTCAAAATAAATGAAAGTGGCCGGATTATTTTCATAAAGTCGTTCTAAAATAGGGAGCGCATCATCATAGCGCTGTTGTTGCATGAGTCTTAGCGCCACTTCTAATCTCCCTCTTTCATCTTGCGCATGAACTCTCGTCGTACTCATGCTCATCACCCAAGATAAAAGCAGTGCGATACCAATAAGTTTAACCGTTGTTTTTTTGGCGTGTATAGACATGCGCCTTAAGGAATTAGATGTGTGTTTATAACTGAAATGTAAGCTGATAACGGTCTTTCATTTTTTTGAGTTCCCGGTAACAACGACTCAGGGGAAGACCTACTACATTATAATAATCTCCCTCAATTTTTTTTACAAAAATAGCCCCCCAATCATCCTGTATCCCATAAGCACCTGCTTTATCCATAGGATTGCCACTATTCACGTAACGTATAATTTCTTCTTCCTCAAGAGGTTGAAACCAAACGGTTGTTTTTTCTGTGAAGGTATGATGCTCGGATAATTTCCCATTGGAACCGACATATTGCAAACACATACCTGTAAAGACATCATGAGATTGATCACTTAACCTGTGAAGCATATGATAGGCTTCTTCGGGGTCTTTGGGTTTACCTAAAATGTTACCATCTAAAACCACGATGGTATCCGAGCCAATAATTAGGGCATCTCGGTAATTGGAAGCCACATCTTGGGCTTTTTGTGTAGCCAAAAAGCTTACCAAAGATTCAGGTTCTGTTAGGCTAGTAGATTCATCGATAGAACTAGGATGAATTTCAAAAATTAACCCTAGTTGTTGGAGTAATTGCTTTCTTCTAGGGCTTTGAGAAGCCAATATTAGTTGGGTCATGCCGTTAAACTCGCTTTGTCCTTAAAAGGAATAATACATAATTTGGAATTTCTAACGACAGGTGTATATTTTTGAGTCAGTGTTATGAATCAGTGTTTTTAAAATAGCCTTGAGTTTCAATGACAAGTGCTTAAAAAAACGCTGAAGTGCTTTAGAAACACTGAAAATGCTCTAATACCTTTAGCTAGAACTACTTATCAATTAGAATACGATTTTTTTTCTGCATATGGCAAAACCAAACCCAAAAAACTCACAAACGCCCATGTTTTTTTCAGCTTTTAACTACAAGCTCTTGGGTATAGCCGTGCTTCTCGTTGTGGGTGGTTTCACCGCCATGTATTTAGAAAATGAAGTGCAGGGTGTGATTTCATTATATATATCCCCCATTATCATTATGATAGGCTATGCGTTGGTCATTTTTGCCATCATGAAACATGACCGAGACGAAGATAATGAAATGGGTACCGAGTAGGCGGTGATTGATCGACTGACCAATATCTTTCTGTTATTTCTTCTCATCGTCGGCTTTGTGTTGTTTGCCGATGCTTCTACCCAAGAAAGAGTATTGTGGGCAATTGTTGCGGGCGGAATCTTTGGAGCTCTGTCCTTTTTTTTAAATTGGCTTACCTTGGATGGGGCTACTTCTGCTTGGCTGCTAGGGACCATTACCTTTGGAGTAGCTGGAGTAGAGGGAGCGGTTATTCTAATTTTCTTTTTTATCAGCAGCTCATTGCTTTCGAAAAATAGTGTACAAGTTGAAACGCACAGAGAGCTTAAATTTCGAAGAACGGGTGCTCAAGTTTGGGCCAATGGTTTTTGGTTTGGATTATTTTTACTGATGGAATTGTTTACTGGATTACAGATGATGCACATCGCGGCTATGGCTTCAATCGCCTTTGCTACCTCTGATACTTGGGCGTCTGAGGTAGGAGGGCAACACATCCAAGGTACAACCTGGTCACTTAAAAGTTTCGAAAAAGTAGCCCCTGGCACCGATGGAGCTATTAGTTTGGCAGGAAGTTTTTTTGCTCTCATCGGGGCTGCCTCCATAGGAGCATGGGTTTTTTTATTTAATTTCGAACAGTCTACTATGAAGGCATTACTTTCTGGGTTATTGGTGGGTACCATGGGTTTTATAGGCTGTTTTATCGATTCGTGGCTAGGAGCGCATTATCAAGGGCATCGCTTGGGTCTTATAAGTTCCCGGTTTTTTTCTTTTCATTTTTTGTATGTTGGCAACAATACGGTGAATTGGCTTGCGGCTGGTTTAACCAGTATGTTGAGCATTATAATTTACCTAATCATTCAGCTTTAGTATGTGGTATAAAAAGTTACATTGGCAAATCGTAATAGGATTAATCCTAGGACTCGTTTGGGGATTAGTATCTAGTTTAATTGGATGGAATGAATTCACTTCCGAGTTTATCAAGCCATTTGGAACCATATTTGTAAATCTGCTCAAACTTATTGCGGTTCCTTTGGTATTGGCTTCTTTGGTGGCGGGGGTTGCCAGTTTGAACGATACTACAAAACTTTCCAGAATGGGAGGCAAAACCGTTTTAATTTACCTCACAACGACCCTTTTGGCCATCACCATTGGTCTAGTCACAGTGAATCTATTAGCCCCTGGTAAGACACTTCCGGCTGAAACTACCCAGAGCCTTCAAGAAACCTATTCTAGTTCACTAGAGGATCGAAGTGCCTCTGCCGATGAAGTACTTAATAGGGGGGTACTCGATTTTGTAGTGGATGTCGTCCCTGATAATTTCTTTGCGGCGGCCTCTGATAACGCCCGCATGTTGCAGGTGGTCTTTGTGGCCATATTATTGGGCGTTGGTATCATTCATATGGGAGGAGAGAAAGCTAAAACGCTCGTTACGGTCTTTGATGCCTTTAATGATGTGATCATTCTGATAGTGGAATTGATTATGAAAACAGCTCCTTTTGGAGTTTTTGCACTAATGGCGTCTCTTATTATTGATTTGGCAGGAGATGATATTGCAAAGGCCATTGAGTTGTTGGGGGCCTTGGGTTGGTACAGTGTTACTCTAATTATTGCACTCATACTTCACGTGTTATTGGTCTATAGCTCCATGTTCAAAATCTTTAGTAAGGACTTAAATTTATTTCAATTCTTTAAAGCCATTCGTCCGGCTATGCTGTTGGGTTTTAGCACGAGTTCAAGTTCTGCGACGCTGCCAGTAACCATGGAACGAGTAGAAAAAAATCTAGGTGTAGATGAAGAGGTTTCCAGCTTTGTATTACCCGTTGGCGCCACTATAAATATGGACGGGACTAGTGTGTATCAGGCAATTGCCGCAGTATTCATTGCTCAGGCCTTGGGAATGGATTTAACTATTGCCCAGCAGCTAATGATTGTTGTAACCGCTGCCGCTGCGTCGGTTGGAGCGGCTGGAGTTCCGGGAGCAGGTATTGTGATGCTGGTTGTAGTTTTGGAAACCATACAAGTTCCAACCGCAGGGATAGCCCTCATATTGGGGGTAGATCGTATATTGGATATGTGCCGAACAGTAGTCAATGTTACGGGCGATGCGGCTGTCGCCTATGTAGTAGCCGCTACCGAAGGTTTGCTCAATGAACCTAATTTAGAAGATTGAGTTCTCGAAAAGTTTTCTTACATAAAATTTTAATACATAAGCACTAACTAATTCATACCTAAATGAACACGAAGCTAATTCAGGGAGTAGAGGTCCCTGAGCTAGGTTTGGGTACCTACAAATTGATTGGAAATCAAGGCGAACAAACGATTAAAAATGCGCTTCGCTTAGGGTACCGACATATTGATACCGCTCAAGAATATCGAAACGAAGCCGAGGTTGGTCGTGCCATCAAAGCTTCTCACATAAGTAGGGATCAATTATTTGTAACCACCAAGGTGGAGAGAAGTTTATTGGAGCCTGAGAAGCTGATGCTTTCTGTGGAAGCATCTCTGTTAAAACTTCAAATGGAATACGTCGATTTACTGCTCATTCATTGGCCTAATCCACAGATTCCGTTGAATGAGAGCCTTGAAGCTATGCAGATTTTAAAGGAGCAAGGTAAGGCGGTACATATTGGGGTCAGTAATTTCCCGATGAAATTACTTCGGCAAGCCATGGAAGATTTTTCGGCCCCCATATTTTGCAATCAGGTAGAATACCATGCCCTTTTGGGTCAATTTGACTTGTTGGACTATGCTTCGGAACATGATTTGTTGGTAACGGCCTATAGTCCCTTAGCCCAAGGAAGGCTGATATCGCATCCTACATTAAACGAAATTGCAAAAAAATACGATAAAACCGCTAGTCAAGTGGCCTTAAAGTGGTTAGTTGAACAAGAACAGGTTGTTGCGATTCCTAAAGCAACCAGTGAACAACATCTTCTTGAGAATTTGGATGCCCTTAGTTTCGATTTAGAGGATGATGATTTTTATGCCATCGATGATTTAGATAAGACTACTCGCATCGTTACACCTGATTTTGCTCCTGATTGGGATTGATTAACCTCCCTTTAACTCCATTCGGCTAGGGCAATTACTTGCTTGGAAGCATCAAGTATTTGCAATTGTTGCTGATAACGTTCCACAGTAATGCTTTGCTGGGCGTATAGTTCACGTAAAAAAACCACGTCTAATTCACATAGATCTTGGCGTTCCTCCTCGGTTAATATTTCTAGTAGCCAATCCAGATAGTGGGTATTGTTTACATGTTTATTCATGTCCAGATGATAGGAATGAGTTTGAAAGGTCATGCTACTTTCGGCAGCCATCGAATCAAAAGGTTTTAGGCGTCTAGTGGTGGCCTCAAGTACGAGTGGTCTATCCGAAAATGTTCGCTTGGTAAGATTCTCCGGAATCCGGGTAGCCTTTCGGCTCTTTAAGTCCAAGACCATCCAATAACTTAGAGAGCGGACCAATGGCTGATCCTCGGAATCTAAGATCTCATAGTTTCTATAGGCCCTAATGGCGTCTCCTAATGCTGGCCAAGTATTAATTTGTATCTCTTCTCTCCACTTGGGCATTCGCTGAATATAGATGTGCAGACGATGAAGGACCCAACTCAATTTCTGAGCATGCATATCGGTAATATCAAAGGCCAATGATCGGGCGTTATTTCCCGCTACTTCTTGTAGTAATTTGGCTAATGCGCTCATATGCATGCCTTGATGAGGAGCTGTTTCAGAAGCACGAACAATAAAATTTTCTTGATGGATATGTTTGTCTTTAGAAGCCATTTGGTGTATTAAATCCTAGAATTATTCAAAAATAGTGTAACCAATCTAGCTTTTAATTACCAATGTATAGAATCATTTTGCATTGTTTAGCAATCCTCCTATATTCCTTTACTCTTTGAAATAGTGATGGTTCTTTTAACAGAGATGAAAAGGGAATCCGGTGTAAATCTGGAGCTGTACCCGCAACTGTAATTCCGATAAGTACTCCGATAGGATACTAGAACAAAACTTAGAGCATATCTTGCCACTGTTACTCGCTAACGGGAAGGCCTCTAAGTGGAAAAGTCAGGAGACCTGCCATCAACGCATCGATCGCATCTATTTCTCAGGAAATTTTCGGGAGCTAGAATTTCCGTGAGCAACAAAAAGCCACTATAGAATACAAAATGGTAATCCATAGCTGGTAACACTCTAATACTATTATTGTTGATACGTTCAAAAGAATTTAAAGGCAACGGCCAAAGTACGCCCCATTCATTCCTAGGGTTCTTGCTGTTGTTGTGTCTAGCCGGTTCACCCGAACGGCTGCAGGCTCAGGACAATTTCGAGCTAGGTATTAGAGCATACCGTATCGCAATGGAAAACCAGCATGAGTCGTCGGACACCATACGAATTCTACAGCTTGATCCCCTCCAAGTGCAAGCAACCAGCCTTGAGAGAGACCTTAGAACCATAGGTCAATACAGTAATCACGTGTCAAAAAAATGGTTGGAAGGCCAAAATTTCGGGCATTTAGGTGAGATAGCTCAAGCTTTTAGCTCGGCCTATGTACAAACCAATGGCCCTGGAACCTTATCATTAATTGCTCAGCGTGGACTTTCTTCCTCTCGAACACAATTGATCTGGAGGGGTTTCGGATTGAACCATCCCATGCTCGGAGTTACAGATGTCTCTTTGCTTAGCTCAGAACTCTTTGATGGTGTGGTTTTTAGTCCAGGATTGGGAAATAGTCGTTATGGGCAAACGGGTGCTGGGTCCGTTCATTTATTGCATGAATCAGGTAACGAAAGATCAGATATCATACAGTATAGCCTAGGTTCCTTTGGCACTAGAAAATGGTCCTTGGGGGTCGGAAATACCACCGAAAAAACTCGTTGGGATCTTAGATTTCATGAATCTACGGCCGCAAATGATTTTCTTTATCAAAAAAGGGTTTTTGATCCTGCTCAAAAAAAGATTGTTCAAAAAAGCTTCAGAAGAGAACACAATGAAACCGAAAAAAGAGCCATGATGATGATGGTTTCTCATGTGTTATCCTCGAGGTGGGACTATGAGTCGGCCCTATGGCTCTATGAACAATCGAACCAAATACCCGGTTCAATCCTAGCGCCATCTCCCAATGCCAGCCAGGAAGATGGATTTATTCGCTGGGTGCAGAAAATCTCTGGTGGAAAACAAAATCGGTGGGAACTGAGCCATTTCTATCAGGCGCAGCAACTGGATTATCGGGACTTAGACAAACGCATTGCAAGTGACAGTAACATCCAATCCCATATACTTCGAGTCAATCACCAAAGCTACAGCAGCGATGCACTACTGATACAATCTCTGGTTGAAGGGGGGTATTTCCGAGTGCAGAGCTCCGATTATAGGGCATTAAAGGAACGTTATTATGCTGCTCATTATCAAAGTCTTCTTTTTCGTGCATCCGAAAAGTTTTTGCTGCGAATGGATGCAAAACAGCAATGGCAAAGCGATGCTGCTTGGCATTGGACCGCTTCTGCTGGAATTGAATACCGTCCAATTTCTCGGTCTGTAATCTTTGTCCAAAGTGGAAAACAGACCGTGATACCAACTTTCAATGATTTGTATTGGCCCCTTTATGGAAATCCCAATCTGAAACCTGAGGATGTGTGGTCTTTAGAGGGTGGCTTAAAATGGAATCTATTTGATGCTGAGATGGGAACTTCCGTTTGGGATCTGAATGCGCACCTTGGGTATTATTATAATCGTATTAATGATGGAATTCGTTGGTTACCCGATGACCAAGGTCAATCCAGACCTAATAATATTGAGTCTTTAACTTCACAGGGAGTGGAATGGAGTCTAGATGTCGAAGCGGACTTTGGCCAATGGTCTTGGCTCTTAAGAAGTGGTGTTTATCAGACCTTGGCCAGCATCAACAAAGCGAGATATCCAAATGATCCAGCTTTAGGAAAACAGCTAAGATATACTCCAGAGTGGCAATATAAGCACCATAGTCGATTGGCCTTTAAACGCTGGGCATGGGTGGTTTCCCATCAACATGTAGGGCAGCGGTACAGCAGTGCGGATCACTCCAGTCCTTTTGATCCACTGAATTCATTTGGAGAGTGGAATACATCGCTTAGTTGGTCGCCAAGAGTATTGAAACGTGAGCTATTGTTCCAAATAGAAGTAAAAAATGTATTGGATCAGAAGTACCAACAGGTATTACACTATCCTATGCCAGGCCGGCACCTATACGTAAGAATCCAAATCAAGCAATTTCAACCCGGAAAAAACACCTATGAATAAACAATCTCAAATGAAATCTGTTCTAAGTATCTTAACCTTTGTACTATTTTCTGGTATAGTGACGGCCCAGCAATCTACTCGAGTAGAGCGGGTATTGGTGGGTAATGAGGGAGGATTCGGCGCTTCAAATGCTACAATTAGCGTAATTAATCCTGAATCTGAAAAAAGCTCTGATGGAGTCTTTCTTTCGGCGAATGGTTTGGGCTTGGGTGATGTGCTGCAGAGCATGAATCGAGTTAATAATCAGATTTATGCGGTAATGAATAATTCCTCCTCCATCGTGATAATGAATGCGGAAAGCTACCTGCAGGAGGGGCTCATAGATTTGGGTGCCGGTGCATCCCCACGACGTATGGTCATGATTGATGAAGCCACGGCCTATGTATCTGACTTATATGCCAATGCTTTGCATGTGATTGATCTTGGTACGGGACAAGCCAGAGACTCTAAAATTCGGGTGGGAAATGGACCAGAGTATCTATTGAAGGTGGGTCAAGAGGTGTTGGTTTCGAATTTTGGATTTGGGCAGGATAGCACCGTTATGGTAATCAACAGCGTAACCCATCAGGTTACAGATACCTTGGTCTTGGCTTCAGGGCCTGCCGAAATGATCTTGGATACCGATGGAAGCGTGTGGGTAATATGTACCGGTTATGCAGGTGATTATGATGAAAACTGGAATTTGATTGAAGGTACCCAACGACCGGGGGGAATTTTTCGCCTTAATAAGCAAGATGAAAGCGAAGACTGGCTAGTGGAAAAGCACCACGAGTTGGAGACGGCGAGTACTCAGCTAGGGTATTCTTCAACCCGAAAAGAACTCTACCTTCAGTCCAATGGTGTCAGGAGCTTTGATCTTCGGGAATTAACCCTTAAAGAGGAAGTTATGCTCGAGGGGAGTTTTTACTCTATGTATTATGAGCCTGTGTTGGATTACCTATTTTTGGCTGATGCTAAAGACTATGTGAGTGCAGGAACGGTGAGCACTTGGAGCCTAGATGAACAGAAAGTCATGCAAGAATATACGGTGGGAATTATTCCTAGTAGCTTTTTAGCCTTGTATGAGGAATCGGCTACTGTGTCATATGAGGAAAAGACCTGGCCTAGGGAGTTTGTATTAGGTCAAAACTATCCCAATCCATTTAATCCATCGACTCGTATTCCAATCGAATTATTCACCAGTGGTCAACTTCGTGTAAACATTATTAATTCACTAGGGCAAAAAGTATCCAGCCTAACCGATCAAAGCTATCCTGCGGGTAGACATTTGATCGAGTTTCACGCCAGAAATCTGCCTTCAGGTGTATACTTCGTACAGGCTTTTTTTAATGAACAGCAGCACTTTAGCAAAATTATATTACTGAAATAGTAGGCTCTCTTGATATACCTATTATTGATGGTGTTAAAATTAAATAATTACATTTTTAAATTATACTATGTAATTATATGAATTTAATTTTAAAATGAAATAATTATTATGTGGATAACTTTTCCGAGTTGTTACAATTGTAAGTTTTCACCGAAAAAACCCATTTTTTATTCATTTTAAGCTATTAATTAGATTTTATCTAAAAAATTTCATATTTAAATATATAATAAAAAATTCCACATCTAAATTTATTAATACCCCTATTTTTTGTGACTGCATTTGCCGATGTGGATAAGTTGTGACATTTGTGGAAAAGAAATTCAGATTTAATTTGTGAGCCTACAAAACACAATATATATTAGTGCTCACTTCTCTAGTCTACTAGGACTACAGAGTAGAAATAATATCATCCTTGCAGGCCAACCTGTTACATTGAATTGAGACACTAACGCAAACGAAGTAGCCAATGAAATTTAATCGCTTCTACACTAAAAACGACTGGGAAACCCCATTTGATTCGCTAAATTTTGACAGTCGAACATCCGAAATTAAAAACCCTGATGGATCTAAAGTATTTCACATGGAAAATGTGCAAGTACCATCCTCATGGTCACAAGTTGCCACTGATATCATTGCCCAAAAATACTTCCGTAAGGCAGGCGTGCCTGTGGCCTTAAAAAAAGTAGCAGAAAAAGGTGTACCCACTTGGCTACAGAAATCTGTCCCCGATACCCAAGCGCTTAAAGATTTACCAGAGGAAGAGCGATTTACTCATGAGGTGGACAGCCGCCAGGTATTTCATCGTTTAGCCGGTTGTTGGACATACTGGGGTTGGAAATACGATTACTTCGATAGTGAAGCAGATGCAAAGGTGTTTTATGATGAGTTGGCCTATATGTTAGCTAACCAAATGGCGGCTCCCAATAGTCCACAGTGGTTCAATACAGGGCTTAATTGGGCGTACGGTATAAATGGCCCAGCTCAAGGACACTACTATGTAGATCCTAAGACAGGTAAATTAACGAAATCAAAAGACTCGTACACTCATCCACAACCACACGCTTGCTTTATCCAGAGCGTAGATGATGATTTGGTGAATGAGGGTGGAATCATGGACTTATGGGTTCGTGAGGCGAGATTATTCAAGTACGGCTCTGGTACCGGAAGTAATTTCTCCAACATCAGAGGAGAAAATGAGCCATTGAGCGGTGGTGGTCGATCATCTGGATTGATGAGTTTCCTAAAAATAGGTGACCGAGCTGCCGGTGCTATTAAGTCGGGTGGAACAACCCGGCGAGCCGCTAAGATGGTTACCTTGGATTTAGATCATCCGGATATAGAAAATTATATCAACTGGAAAGTTGTAGAGGAGCAAAAAGTTGCGGCCTTAGTGGCAGGTTCCAAATCTTCTCAAAAGCATCTAAAGAATATCATTAAGCTTTGTCACACACCCGTTGAAATAGAAGGCAGAACTTTTAATGGGGCCATGAGCCGCGATCCGCTTAAGAACAAAGCGCTGGCTCAAGCGATTAGAGCAGCAAAAAAAGAGCAAGTGCCCTTGAATTATATAGAACGAGTAATTCAATTAGCAGCTCAAGGATTTACCGATCTAGAGTTCGACAGTTATGATACTGATTGGAACTCAGAAGCCTATAATACGGTGTCTGGTCAAAATTCAAATAACTCGGTGCGAGTGCCCAACTCCTTCATGAAAGCAGTGGTTGAGGATAAGGACTGGAGTTTGCATTGGAGAGTTGAGAAGGAAAAAGCAGAACTCGAAAACCGAGAGCCTGCCGCATGTAAAACGATGAAAGCTAGAGAACTCTGGGATCAAATTGCGTACGCCGCTTGGTCTTGTGCGGATCCCGGTACTCAATACCATGACACCATCAATGAGTGGCATACCTGCCCAGAGGATGGTGAAATACGAGCTAGTAACCCTTGCTCTGAGTACATGTTCTTGGACAATACGGCTTGTAATTTAGCCTCATTAAATTTGATGAAGTATTTTACAGATGAGTCGTGTACTACATTCGATGTGGAGTCTATTCGATATGCTTCTCGCGTTTGGACCACCGTGTTGGAAATTTCTGTTTTGATGGCACAATTCCCATCGAAGGAAATCGCAGAACTTTCTTACGTATTTAGAACCCTTGGTTTGGGGTATGCAAATATTGGTGCGGCGCTTATGGTACAGGGGATTCCCTATGATAGCGACGAGGGTATTGCCATAGCAGGTGCCATCACGGCAATTATGCATATGAAAGCCTATGAAACATCTGCGGAACTAGCGGCAGAACTCGGCACCTTTGGTGGGTATGAGCGAAACAAAGAGCATATGCTTCGTGTGATGAGAAATCACAGGAGAGCAGCTTATAATGAGAGCCCTGAAGCTTATGAAGGACTCACCGTAACTCCAATGGGAATTGATGCGGAGAACTGTCCGGATTACCTGTTAAAAGCAGCACGTCAAACTGCTGATGCGGCCGTGGAGAAGGGTGAGAAGTATGGATACCGTAATGCACAAGTAACGGTACTAGCACCCACAGGCACCATTGGGCTTGTGATGGATTGTGATACTACTGGAATTGAGCCAGATTTTGCTCTGGTTAAGTTCAAGAAGCTGGCAGGTGGCGGTTACTTTAAGATTATCAATCAGAGTGTCCCAAATGCACTTAAAACTCTTGGATATAGTGATCAAGAATCCAAAGAAATCATCAATTACGCCAAGGGATACGCTAGCCTCAAAGGCTGTCCGCACATCAATCCAGAAAGTTTAGTTGAAAAAGGATTTGGAGAAGAACAATTAGCAGCTATTGAAGCGGCACTACCCAGTAGCTTTGATATCAAGTTTGCCTTCAATCACTTCACCTTAGGCGAGGACTTCTGTAAAGATACTTTAGGTTTGACCGAAGAGCAGCTCAATGATTTTACTTTCGATATGCTCCGACACCTTGGTTTCACTAGGGATCAAATTCAAGATGCAAATGATTATGTATGTGGTACCATGACTGTGGAAGGAGCACCTCATCTGAAAGATGAACATCTTTCGGTGTTTGACTGTGCAAATAAATGCGGTCGAACGGGGACTCGCTTTATATCGGCAGAAGGACACATTCGTATGATGGCAGCTGCTCAACCGTTCTTATCTGGTGCCATTTCCAAGACTATCAACTTGCCGAATGAAGCCACTGTTGAGGACATGAAGAAAGCCTATATGCTTTCTTGGGAGATGATGTTAAAGGCCAATGCCTTGTATCGTGATGGTTCTAAACTAAGTCAACCACTCAATAGTATGGCAGATGTATTGGAAGAGCTTGACGAAGAAGTCGAGGCTACTATTGATCCGGCTACTGCTGAAGCTCAAAGCAAAGTAGTGGAAGTCGCTGAGAGAATCATCCATAAGTATGTTGCGCGACGCCAACGTTTGCCTTTCCGAAGAGAAGGCTATACTCAGAAAGTTAAAATTGGCGGACAAAGCGTGTATCTACGGACGGGTGAATATGAAAATGGTCAACTGGGCGAAATCTTCATCGATATGCATCGCGAAGGCGCGGCCTTCCGTAGCTTGCTCAACTGTTTTGCCATTTCAATCTCCCTTGGACTTCAGCACGGCGTGCCATTAGAAGAATTTGTGGATGCATTTGTATTCACTAAGTTTGAACCGAGTGGAATGGTGAATGGCAATCCTCATGTGAAAATGTCTACATCGGTTATTGACTACATTTTCCGCGAGTTGGCAGTAACCTACCTTGGACGCGAAGACCTCGCTCATGTACCGGTGGACGACATTCATATGCGAACACTAAAAGCTACAGGCGAAGCTACACCATCTCAGCAAACGAATAGTGTAAGCGAACTAACAGCCCCACCTACAGTGGAAGCACCTGTTACAAATACAGTAAGTGAAGTTGTTGAAGTGGTTTCCTCACCTACAACCTCTCAATCTGATGCTACCTCGATGTCAGCAAGCTCGTCCACTTCCAGTGATTACGAGAGTGACTATGAAAAGGCGAAACAGCTCGGATATACTGGGGATGCCTGCGTAGAATGTGGTAGTATGACGATGGTACGTAACGGTACTTGTCTCAAGTGTATAACCTGTGGTTCTACCTCCGGTTGTAGCTAAACATAAACTTTAGGTACCGAAGATAGAATACGATTTCGGTACAAACTGATTTTCTTTCATGGAGAAACAGGATAAACCCTGGTTGGCTGAATGCTAATCGGGGTTTTTTATTTTACAAAAGATATCATGCGACTAGCTCTATCCTTAGAGCTTTCCACTACCAATAGATAATTTCCAGTAGCAAAATTAGCCATACTAAGTTCTATTTGATGGGAACCAACCTTATAATATTGAGAAGGCTGTATCACAAATTTTTGTCCCGACATAGAAACAAGATATATCGAAACAAGATCCGAGAATCGCAATGTAAACGATATTCTTGTGGAGGGATTAAATGGGTTGGGATAATTTGAATGTAATTCAATACCTCTTTGGTGCATAAATTCGTCATAGAACTCCCCAGAAGTACCTACGTTCTGCTCAACTTTCTTAGCAGCATCCGTCATAGATGCATACACAATTCTATCATCGTAACGATGGTTTAGGCTATCTAGTAGTTCAGCCATCCAGCGTAGGGTAATTCCATCCTGATACCCTAGACGAATAAATGGATCGTGCATCATCAATGAATAATAGCCCACTTTTTTTCTTTCGGTTTCGATATCCTCTAGTACCTCAGATAACTTTGATTCATAGCTTTCTGGACTCAAAGCCCAGGTATATTCGGCCGTGATAGGAAGGTTATAGAGTGTTTCATAAACAAAGCCAGAAGTACTAGCCGTTGAAATAACAGGGAAACCTAAGCGTTCCAAAACACTCCAAGTCGTTTGATCAAACACATGTCCAGGTGGTATAAAGCTGGTTGGCTTAAATCCCAAACTATCCATCATGATTTGTACCCCATCCATGATCAGTTTTTCCTGCTGTTCATCACTCAATGGTCGATTATAGTAGGTACAATACATTTCATGACTACTTTGGCCACAAATCTGGCATATATGAATGTATCCATGTTGAGACACTTCATGACCAAGTCGATGAGTTTCAATTAGTTCATTTTTTAAGTTCCCATCGGCATTTGCAGATTCAAATAAGCGGTGGGGCATAAACCCCCAGGTAGCTACGGCGCCACGAGATGCAAGTGTGTCTTGAAGAGGACGTATAGATCTAGGCAGAATGCTCGTATTTCGCGATAGTATGTCATCGATTCGAACAACAAAAATTAAAGAGTCCTGCCCTTTGAGACTTTCTTGACTAAAAGGGCTAAAAATTAAAATAATTAGGAACAGTAGTAGCTTTCTCATGTTTTGGGCGGGGATTATGTTATAATCATTCAACAAATTACCCATAGTTAAGATGGGTTGAAAATTATGTACATTCTGACGCTATTATTAAGAAAAAGACAAATATTACTCATTAATTAGAGTTGATATACTCTTATAAATACCGGATACTTGACAAGTTATAGGTTTAGAAAAAATAAGGTTGTATGAATAAGCATAATTTAAAGGAGTATTGGGCCATAAACATTCGTTATGTGCTCATTCTTGTATCTATTTGGTTTTTGGTTTCTTTTGGATTTGGCATTTTAGGAGCTCCTATCCTTAACGAAATTCAAGTTGGAGGGTTTAAATTAGGCTTCTGGTTTGCACAACAAGGATCTATTTATGTTTTTGTGATACTCATTTTTGTGTATGTATATCTCATGAATAAACTTGATATACGATTTGGCGTTCAAGAAGAGGAGGTGGAGTAATGAGTGTACAATTATGGACATACTTGTTTGTTGGGATTACTTTTAGCCTTTATATAGGAATTGCCATCTGGTCCAAAGCTTCCACAACTTCTGAATTCTATGTGGCCAAAGGAACCGTTAATCCATTAACCAACGGAATGGCTACCGCTGCAGATTGGATGTCAGCGGCGAGTTTTTTATCCATGGCTGGTCTTATCTCTTTTATGGGATATGACGGAGCCGTTTATTTAATGGGTTGGACAGGTGGCTATGTACTGCTTGCTTTAACCTTGGCACCTTATCTTAGGAAGTTTGGGAAATTTACGGTACCAGATTTTATAGGAGACCGATATTACTCGAAAACGGCTAGAACAGTAGCCGTAATATGTGCTCTGATAGTCTCATTTACCTACGTAGCTGGGCAAATGAGAGGTGTTGGGTTGGTATTCTCAAAGTTTCTAGAAGTAGATATTTTTTGGGGAGTAATCATTGGGATGGCTATTGTGTTCATGTATGCGGTTTTGGGTGGGATGAAAGGCATCACCTATACACAAGTTGCTCAGTACTGTGTATTAATCTTTGCCTTTATGGTTCCTGCTTTTTTTATCTCTGCACAGCTAACAGGTAATCCCATACCGCAAATTGGATTTGGTTCTCGATTAGCCGATGGATCGGGAATGTTCTTGTTAGATAAATTAGATCAATTGCACACTGAGCTTGGATTTTCGGCTTATACATCAGGCACAAAAAGTATGCAAGATGTCTTTTTTATAACCGTTGCACTCATGGTAGGTACCGCTGGTTTACCACATGTCATTGTACGATTTTTCACCGTTCCTAAAGTGAAGGATGCACGAATTTCGGTTGGTTATGCCCTTATTTTTATAGCCATTTTGTACACAACAGCTCCAGCAATAGCCGTTTTTTCAAGAACCAATTTAATCACGACAGTAAGTGAGCAACCTTATGAAAATATGCCGGAATGGTTTAATACGTGGGAGGAAACCGCCTTATTAAATTGGGTTGACAAAAATGGTGATGGTAAAATCACCTATGCTCCTGGGGCTGCTATTGTAGGAAGTCCCGAAATTGAACGAGTTGATGGCGAAATAATTCGTGGAGAGAGTGGTGAAGTAAAAATACTAAATCCCGTAACGGATACAGATAATGAATTGTATGTAGATCGTGATATTATGGTGCTGGCAAACCCAGAAATTGCTGGGCTTCCTAATTGGGTGGCTGCTCTCGTTGCTGCTGGAGGCTTAGCGGCTGCTCTATCTACTGCCGCAGGTTTGTTGTTGGTTATTTCGACTTCTGTATCCCACGATTTAATTAAGAAACAGATTAATCCGGATATATCCGACAAAAAGGAACTCCTTTATGCACGTATTGCAGCCGGTTTTGCCGTAATCGTGGCAGGGTACTTTGGAATTAACCCGCCAGGATTCGTAGCCGAAGTGGTAGCTATTGCCTTCGGTCTTGCGGCGGCTTCCTTTTTCCCCGCTATTATCTTAGGGATTTTCTACAAGAGAATGAACAGAGAAGGTGCAGTCGCAGGTATGATTGTAGGTCTTCTATTTACACTGAGCTATATTGCCTTCTTTAAATTGATGTTCCCTGAATACAATACACCTGATTACTGGTGGTTTGGTATATCGCCTGAGGGAATCGGTACTCTAGGTATGATTGTTAACCTATTAGTGTC
Source organism: uncultured Balneolaceae bacterium (assembly GCA_937125285.1). Classification (GTDB taxonomy): domain Bacteria; phylum Bacteroidota; class Rhodothermia; order Balneolales; family Balneolaceae; genus UBA1275. The sequence continues at coordinate 25,291 of CAKZLH010000165.1, forward strand.
TCTTGCCGTGGGTATGATCTTTCCTGATCCCCCAGAAGAGGTTCAGGACATGGTCGAATCTATTCGGTATCCGAGGGCTTAATTCGTAGGTTCTGCTACCCCAAATTTGTCTCTTATTACTTCCTTAAACGTATGCTTAGGTAAAGCACCCATAGCCATTTGAGGTTGTTCGTCCATGGGAACAAATAAAATAGAAGGGATACTGCGAATACCAAATACGGCCGCAAGTTCTTGCTCGGCTTCAGTATCAATTTTATAGATATCCACTTCCCCTTCATACTCATTAGAAAGTTCTTCCATGATGGGAGCTACCATTTTACATGGACCACACCAATCGGCGTAGAAATCAATAATGCAAGGTTTATCCCCTTTAAATTTCCACTCGGTATTGTTTTCGTAGTCAAAAATTTTGTCTAAAAAGCTTTGTTTGGTTAAATGTATTGCCGCCATTGTATCTAAATTTAAGTGGTAATCGTTTGGATCAAATGATTATTTCATCATTGAACGGTCTAAAGATACTGTAATTAGCTGCGAGCTCATATGTTGTTATAATATATACTACAAGTACAGGCTACCAAGGCGTGTCAGGAGAGCACTAAGATAGTATCAAGATATTATAAAGATGGTATTAGGAGGAGGGATGCTCGCCATAATATATAGGAGGTAGCTGATGTTCTTCCTCCTCTGTATACAGTCTAGACTTTATAATAAAACGTATCCCTAGTGGAATTTCTAGTGAAAAGCTCGAACCTCTACCTGGTGTTATGTCAATCGTTAGTTGTGTATGTTTCCAATATTCAAACTGATCACTGGACATATAAAAAGGGCAGCCATGAATGCTGCCCAAGTATACATCTGTTTCATTAATCATTAGTTCATCTTTCGGAAAGCACATGGGAGAGGAGCCGTCGCAGCAGCCCCCACTTTGATGAAACATCAAGTCCCCATGTTCTTTTCGTAATGAATCAATAATTGCTATTGCTTCTTCCGTTACTTTAACTCTCTCAGTCATAGATGATTGAGATTAAAAGAATCCTAAAGCATTCTTATCATAGGAGATAAGCATGTTTTTGGTTTGCCGATAATGATTAAGCATCATTTTATGAGTCTCTCTACCAATTCCAGACTTTTTATATCCACCAAATGGTGCATGAGCAGGATAAGCATGATAGCAATTTACCCACACCCTTCCGGCTTGAATCTTTCTAGAGATGGTATACGCTTGATGAGTATCTCTGGTCCAAACGCCGGCACCTAGTCCATATAGCGTGTCATTGGCGATTTCGAGTGCGTCTGCTTCATCCTTAAATGAAGTCACACTAACAACGGGTCCAAAGATTTCTTCTTGAAAAACTCTCATTTTATTGTGGCCTTTAAGAATAGTTGGTTGAATATAAAATCCACCTTCTAATCCCTCGTGAGAGGCCGCTGCTCCACCTGCAAGTACTTCACAGCCTTCTTCTTTACCAATATCTATATAGTTCAATATTTTTTGGTATTGATCATGGGAAGCCTGAGCACCCATCATGGTATCAGGATCTAGTGGATGACCCAATTTAATTGCTTTGGTTCGTTCAATGACTTTTTCCATAAATGCATCGAAGATACTTTCCTGTACCAATAGCCGAGAAGGGCAGGTGCAGACCTCACCTTGATTCAGGGCAAACATTACAGCACCTTCAATGGCCTTATTCAAGAATTCATCATCGGCATCCATTACACTTTCAAAGAAAACATTTGGACTCTTACCACCTAATTCCAAAGTGACAGGAGTAATATTTTTTGAAGCATACTGCATAATCAATTGCCCAGTAGTGGTTTCACCAGTAAAGGCTACTTTATTAATTCGAGGACTCGATGCAAGTGGCTTACCTGCCTCAACGCCGAAACCATTCACTACATTAAGTACACCGTCAGGTAATATATCCTGAATGAGCTCAACCAGTATGAGAATTCCCACAGGTGTCTGTTCTGCTGGTTTTAGTACTACGCAATTTCCAGCTGCAAGGGCCGGTGCTAGTTTCCATGTAGCCATGAGCAATGGGAAATTCCATGGAATAATTTGTCCAACTACACCTAATGGCTCTGGAACATTCATAGAAACGGTATTGGCATCTAGTTCACTCACCGAGCCTTCTTCGGCGCGAATTACCCCTGCGAAATAACGGAAATGATCCACAGCTAAGGGTAGATCTGCCGCTAGAGTTTCTCTTACGGCTTTTCCATTATCCCAAGTTTCAACCCGAGCTAATGCTTCTAAGTTAGCTTCCATAACATCTGCAATTTTCAGTAATAAATTACTTCTTTCTGTAGCCGATGTATTATTCCATGTGGCTGCCGCCTTCCATGCAGCATCTATAGCCAATTCGATATCTTCAGCAGTAGAGCGAGGAATTCGTGTAAAATTTTTGCCATCTACAGGAGATGAATTTTCAAAATATTGACCTTTTGTCGGTGCTACCCATTTTCCGCCAATATAGTTTTCATATTGATCTTTGAATTGGGGTTTCTGTAACAGGTTTTGTGTAATTGATTGTGCTTCACTCATAATTCGGTTAGATAATGGATTAATGTTCAACGACGCGCAGACTCCAATAGGAAATAACCTAGAAATAAGAAAGCGCTTCCATAATTACGTCATAGATTTGCTGAATGCCTATGAACAAATCGCTCAAAACTATGAACAAATCGCTCATTTGTACTTAAAACCGTGCTTAAATCCCTCTATTTGTAAAATATGTAAGAGCACTTGCAAGTTTTTACTTAATTGAGCTACTTATAAGTAGACCAAATAATAGAGCACGGGTTAATGGAAATCCCCGCATATATATTAGAAAGCAGACGCCTAGAGCATCTGGTTGAAAATCAAACAACCTATCGTGCAGGAGAGGCCGAGCTACATTTCTTTGAGACTCATGAACGTGCCGAACAGGTAATGCTACAATTCTCAAGTCCGGTTCTAGCAAATATGATTAAGGGGAGAAAAGTAATGCATCTACGTGATCATGCCTCTTTTAATTTTTTACCCGGCGAGTCACTGATTTTACCATCCGATGAAATCATGTGTATTGATTTCCCAGATGCTGATCTTGAACATCCCACGCAATGTTCTGCAATGACCATTTCACAGGATAAAATTGCTGAGGTGGTTCAGGTTATGAACGAAACGATTCCACGATTAGATAAAAAAGAGTGGGAGTTCATGGATTTTAATTTTCGTTTCACCAATGATCTCGGTATTTATCAAATTGTACAAAGACTCTTTTTCTTGTTTTCCGAAAATCATTCTTCAAAGGATGTATTTGTAGATTTTATGCTCAAAGAACTAGTTATACGAGTTTTGCGTAATCAATATCAACATAATTACGAACTAGATACGCATTTAGATCGTCAAGATCATCGAATAGCCGATACGATCCGTTATATTAGAAGACATATTGATCACCCTTTAAAGGTTGAAGACTTGAGTAAAAAAGCTTGTATGAGCCTTTCCCATTTCTCAAGAGTTTTTAAGCAAGAAGTAGGATGCAGTCCAGTAGAATTTGTAAAAAAAGAACGCATTCGAAAGGCTCTAAACATGTTAAAAAACCCAAACTGTTCAATCAAGGAGGTCTATTTAGCCTGCGGTTTTGATAGTCGAAGCTATTTCAATCGAGTTTTTAAACAGCTTAATAACGTGAGTCCTAAAGCTTATCAAGAACAACAAAGATCCATGACTGCTATTCAATCATAAGCATCAATTGAAGGAAGTAGTAAGCCAATACTACATTTTACCTGATGTTTTAGAATCTAGGGTTCCTGCCGCAAGCTTAGTTAAGTTGTCGACTGCTTCCCAAAGTGTTTTTGCTTCTTTTAGGGTGGTATCAAATACATCATTTACAATAGGATAAAAGTAGGGGAGCCCCCAAACTTGCCGGGCAAGTTCGGCTTTCATTCGCCCTTCTGCCATCCAGGCGACTTCTTCGAAATAACCTGGATATATATAGAGTGAATCATTTCTGAATTCTGGCTCGACCAATCCCTCTTTCTCTATCATTCCATTTTCTTGGAGTAGCTGTTTGAAGCTATTCAATTCCGTTTCAGACCAACTAAAGTCGGTTCGGAATGATTCAAAATCATCTTCCCATTCTGCTCTAAACTCAACTCCCTGTTGGTCTAAATAGTCTCGAACAAAATCAAAGGAGGCTCTCTTACGAAGGGCAAAATTTATCATATAGGCAGACCGAGAGGTATCGGGTTCAATAATATAGTCAGGAACTATGCCGCCTCCACCGTAAACAGTTCTACCGGCTTTTGTTGTGTATTTAAGTGAGTCGGGTATATGGTCTACAAATTCAATGGCATCATTTTTTGCACTATCGTCTCTACGGTAAATCTCATAAGCATAATCTTCTCCACCACCTTCAGTAAATGGTTTTTGTATGAGCCTACCAGAAGGGGTTAGATAACGAGAAATGGTTACACGAATCATGGAGGTATCCACTAATTCGTATTGCTGTTGAACTAAGCCTTTACCAAAAGTTCTTCTACCCACAATAAGTGCACGGTCGTAATCTTGTAACGCCCCGGAGACTATTTCACTCGCTGAAGCCGATCCTTCATCTACTAATACAATGACAGGTTTTTCTTGAAATATCCCATCTTTCCTGGAAGCATAAGTTTGATTAAATCTAGAGTGACGGCTAACGGTGGACAAAAGGGGAGTCCTATAAGGGAAAAATTCTTCAGCTATAGCAACAGCTTGTCCTAAATAACCGCCAGGATTTCCTCTTAAATCCAACATTAAACGATTCATACCTTCGGTTTGTAGCTCTTCCATAGCTGCAATGAATTCATCGTGTGTAGTAGCTGCGAAGCGGTTTATTTTTATGTAACCTGTCCGATCATCCAACATGTAAGAAGCATCTACAGTGTAAATAGGTATATCATCTCTAGTGATAGTGAAGTAGAGTGTTTCATCCATCCCAGGACGCACGATGCCTACTTTTACTTTCGTACCCTTTTCACCGCGTAATTTTTTTTGAACCATGTCATTGTCAAATCCAACCGCTGAGCTATCTTCAATCTCAATAATACGGTCACCAGATTGTATACCCAGTTGGTCACTTGGCCCCCCGGCTATCGCTGAAACAACGGTTATGGTATCTTGAATGATGTTAAACTGAACCCCAATACCCTGAAACTTACCCGCAAAGTTTTCTTGATCAACGGCACTTACTTCGGGTTCTATATAGACCGAGTGTGGATCTAATGTGGCAAACATACCTCTAAGCGCTTCTTCGGTAATTTTATACATATTCACTGAATCAACAGTGTTAGCAATGTACAAATAGGCTTGTTCAAACTGTTCGTAAGATTCTCTAAGAGTGGTGATGTTGGTAAACACCCTAGCTGTGTCTATCGGAGTACCCTCAACCTGAAGGGTGGAATCATTAAGCTCAGCTACCATATAGTCAATGCTACTTTCCATCATTTTATTGAGATCTGGCACCCCAAAATAATTATCTAAAACACTTCTCTGAGCCTCTATGAACTTGCGAAGATTTTTTGAGTGATCATCCTTTGGTTGAATGACGGGGTCCAAGCCTGTAATACTTAAAAATAATAGAAGGAATGTGATGAATAGATTAGGCACGATAATATGTTTTAGAATCATAAGGTTTTATTACACAACAATACGCTAAAGATCTAAGTGCTTTAAATACAAAAAAAAGAGCTTTTATTAAAGTATATATTGGCTCAAATCCTTGTCTTTTACAAGACTTTCAAGTTGCTGGCTTACATAATGTTTATCGATGGTTATTTCACCTTCTTTAATATCGTCTGGAACGGCAAATAATAATTCATCAAACAGGGAAGACATTACCGTATGAAGTCTACGAGCGCCAATGTTTTCAACCTGTAAATTCACTTCGGCAGCAATACGAGCCAACTCTCGAATGGCTTCGTCTGTGTAGGAGATGGTGATACCTTCGGCACCCAACATAGCTTCATATTGCTTTGTAAGAGCATTCTTAGGTTCACTTAAAATGCTATAAAAATCCTCTTCGTTGAGAGAATTAAGTTCAACCCGAATAGGAAAACGTCCTTGAAGCTCAGGAATTAAATCCGATGGTTTTGCCACATGAAACGCCCCTGAACCAATAAAAAGAATATGGTCGGTTTTCACTAAGCCGTACTTGGTATTTACGGTACTCCCCTCCACAATAGGTAGTAAGTCCCGCTGAACTCCTTGTCGGCTCACATCGGGACCACCTTTAGCTCCACCGCTACTGGAAACAGCTATTTTGTCTATTTCATCGATGAAAATAATACCTTGTTTTTGTACCCTTTCTAAAGCTTCCTGAATGGCTTCATCATGATTGATGAGTTTCTCCGCCTCCTCATCAATGAGTAGTTCTCTGGCTTCCGCCACACTCATTTTCCGCTTACTGGTCTTGGCTTTTCCGCTGAGATTCCCGAGCATTTCTTGAAGATTTATGCCCATTTCTTCCATGCCACCCGGGCCAAAAACTTGCATAGTAGGAGAGCTGGACTTTTTTACCTCCACTTCAATTTTACGATCGTCTAATTCACCAGCAAGTAATTTTTCTCTAAAACGCTCTCTTGTTCTTTGATTTAATTCCTCATCTGAATGAGTGGTCGCACTATGGAGACTCTCTGTGGCTGAATGATTAGTCGCAATAGAGGAGTCTGCATTGGAGTTTGTTCGAGACGATTGAAAACCTAGACCTTTTGTGTTGATGGGAGGGATAAGAATATCCAATATTCGTTCTTGAGCATTCTCTAATGCTTTGGTTTTGACCCGTTCTTGCATTTCAGATTTAACCATGGTAATTCCATACTCAGTTAAATCTCGAACCATGGATTCAACATCTCGACCCACATAGCCCACTTCGGTAAACTTAGAAGCTTCTACTTTGATAAATGGCGCCATCGCTAACTTTGCCAATCGACGAGCAATTTCTGTTTTACCTACGCCCGTTGGTCCAATCATTAGGATATTGTTCGGGACAATTTCTTCTCGGATTGAAGGGTCTGCGTTCATACGCCTCCAGCGATTCCGTAGTGCAATGGCTACCGATCGCTTCGCCGCTTTTTGGCCAATGATATAATGATCTAGTTCGGCTACAATTTGTTGGGGTGTCAGATGCGGTGTTTTGCTCATCCTATGATAATTCTAGTAGGGTGCGATTGTGGTTGGTATAAATATCTATATCGGCAGCTATTCTCAATGATTCTTCCACCATTTCTATGGCGGTCATTTGAGGCGCATGCTTTACCATGGCTCTTGCTGCAGAGAGGGCGTAGCTTCCGCCACTACCTATACAAACGATGTTGTCATCGGGTTCTATTACATCTCCCTGCCCAGAAATAATGAGTGCATGTTCATTATTCATCACAACTAAGAGTGCTTCTAGTTTCTGAAGATACTTATCTTTTCTCCAGTCTTTGGCCAGCTCTACCGCCGCTCGTTGCATGTTCTCATTATAGGCACTGAGCTTTTCTTCATATCGTTCGAAAAGAGTAAATGCATCGGCTGTGGAACCAGCAAAACCTGCCAATATGGTTCCCTGCCCAATTTTTCGAACTTTCTTAACCGTTGATTTCATTACGGTTTTGTCGAGTGTGGCCTGTCCATCGCTTCCTATCGCCGCCTTACCATTGTGTATGATACCCACAACCGTAGTAGCGTGCAGTTTTAATTTCGACATAATGTATACGTACTGTTGATTGTTAACTAGTCTACCTGATCCTTCTTCAATACAACGGTAACACTTCCTTTTGCATTCCTTGAAGAATTTTGGCTCTTGGTGCTAGAACCATTTGACTTTGAGCTATCTGCACGATCAGTCTTTTGTTGATTCGAATTTCTAGAAGACGCTCTACCATTACTCTTCTTGCTGGATTGTTCTTTTTTAGAATATTCCAAATTGTTAGGGTCGTGTTTACCACTCTTGAGTTCTTCGAGTTCTTGCTTATGCAGCAAGTCATCTAGAGAAGCTCCTTGAAGAACGGCATCTGTGATATCGATGTCCGATCCTGCAAGCGTTACATGGAATTCATTCAGTGAAATCTTGTCATCCCCAACTAATGATACTTTTATATGATACTTGCTCATCCATTTCCACTGCCTACTAAATAATCCTTTGGTTAAATAGCTTTTCAGATATGGGTTTACATAAAGATCGATAGCACGATAGCTAGTGGAGTGCTTAAACTTGCTCAACCAGCTTTCGATATCGGTCAGAATGGTATCTTGAGTCACTACATTTCCAGAGCCGCCACACATAGGACATACTTTTGAAACCGAATTTACAACCGAAGGGCGAATTCGTTGACGAGTAATTTGAATTAAACCAAAATCACTCATCCCAATAATGTTGGTTTTGGCCGGGTCTTTTCGAAATTCTTTCTTTAATTCGTCGTATATCTTTTTCCGATTTTTCTCGTCTTTTAGATCTATAAAATCGACCACAATAATCCCGCCAATATCACGCAATCTAAGTTGTTTAGCTATTTCCCTGGCGGCCTCGAGATTGGTTTTAAGCGAGTTATCTTCTTGCTTTTGCTTGGCAGCATAGGGCCCTGAATTCACATCCACTACATACATAGCTTCCGTTTGTTCAAAAATAAGATAGCCTCCCATTTTCATGCGAACACGTGGACTGAAGATAGAATTTACATCTTCACTAATTCCCACATGGTCAAAAATATGTTCTTTGCCTTTAAACAACTCTACATTGGGGAGCATTTGAGGTGCAATTTGCTGCACATAAGATTTAATCTGTTTGAACATCTTGGGTTCATCGACTAGCACCCGGTCATAGCTTTTCGCAAAGAGATCACGAATAAGACTTTCGGTCATATCCAAGTCTTTGTACAATAGACTTGGGGGTTTGGCATCTTCCAATAGTTCGGCCAATTTTTCCCATTTCTTAAGTACCGTGCGTAAATCTTCTTCAATGGCTTCCTGATCTTGTTTTTGAGCCACCGTGCGTACAATCACTCCAAAGCCATCAGGCACCAAACCGTTTAGAATGCCTTTGAGTCGTCTTCGCTCTTTGTAGTTACTGATTCGTTTAGAAACAGCTATATAGTCTCCCATAGGAATAAGTACCAGAAATCTACCTGCAATAGTGATGTCGGTAGATACTCGAGGGCCTTTGGATCCGATGGGTTCTTTTACGATTTGAACCAAAAGCTTTTGCCCAGATTTAAGCAACTTGCCCGCCAGCATTTGCTTGTCGGAGTTGGTTAAATCTTCTTTCTTTTCTAGGGTTGAATGAAGATGCTTAGGAATCGATTTAGGACCATTGAGCATACTGATGTACTCATCTAAATGATCGCCAGCGTCGGAGAAGTGAAGGAAAGCGTCTTTGGGGGTGCCCATATCGATGAATGCGGCACGAATGCCGCTCATCACTTTATGAACTTGGGCTACATATATATTGCCAACGGTGCGTTGATTTTCCTCTGATTCTATAAAGAGCTGCGCTAGTTCTCCATTTTCTAATAGCGCAATCCGGGTCTGTTTGCCGGAAGAGTGTATGATAATTTGGTTTTTCATCAAAATTCATTGTTAAACACCAACGAGCTTTATGAACCAAAGGTTCTAGTTTGAGCCATAGGTCGTCTTTTGTCAGGAGTAAATGGCTTGTAGAATCCGATGATAGATAGGTATAATTCGTCGGTTGGGTAGATACCCGAGTTAAATTTGTCGGTTTTTGAATGGGCTCACTAGATGGAGAGTCCATGGTAAAAGGCTTTTGTTTTGCGAATGCCTTTATTCTATATAGTACGTCCACAACGCTTTTCTGAGCGTGAACTAACAGCACGAGTAGCGAAATAATGCTAGTGTTGATTAGGTTGGAACGAACCATATGTTGAGAGATATTCGTGTTTTCGATCCTGTAAGTACTTCTATTAAAGGTAAATGGTTACAGGAATCGCTTGAATTGCTTCAGGTACAATATACACCTTAGCAGTCACTAAAGTAAACTTATTCTTGAGCGCGAGTAAGTTTTGCCCCAACGGCATTTAACTTGCCTTCAAGACTTTCATAGCCTCTGTCTAGATGATAAATACGTAGAATTTCAGAACTATTTTCAGCCACCATAGCGGCCAATACCAGACTTACACTTGCTCTCAGGTCGGTACTCATTACAGATGCTCCTTCGAGTTTAGAAGGCCCTTGAATAGAGACCTTATTTTGGTCCACTTTTAAATGTGCTCCTAAACGGCTGAGTTCGGGTACGTAACTAAATCGGTCAAAGTAAACCGTATCGGTTACGGTAGATTGGCCATTTGCCTGGGTGAGCATGGTAGCCCATTGCGCTTGAAGGTCGGTGGGAAAACCGGGATAAATACCTGTTGTTATAGATACAGGTTGTAATACTTCTGGCGCTTTTACTTCAATCGTTTCACCATCAATGCTTACCTGAGCTCCTGTTTGTCGAAGAAGTTCTGGAAAGTTACCCAGATGATCTGCATTGCAACCTAATAAGCGAAGATGGGAGTCTGGATGCATAGCAGCCGCAATCATGAAAGTGCCTACCTCAATGCGATCGGGATCGTTTCGAAAGGTTCCTCCGGTAAGTTTATCGACTTTTTGAATATGTAAGGTGTCGGTACCTACTCCTTCAATTCGAGCCCCCATTTCATTTAAGACCCTACAAAGTTGCACCACATCGGGTTCTTTAGCGGCATTTTCAATCCGAAAAGATTTGGCTCGAAGGACGGCGGCTAAGATCAGGTTAATGGTTGCGCCTACACTGCTGGGTTCTAAGCGGAAGCTTCCACCGGTTACCTGATTGTCGGCTTTGGCAATAACATAGCCCTTATCCAAGGTAATTTGAATACCCATGGCTTCTAAACCTTTTAAATGTAGATCAACCGGTCTTGGTCCCCATGCACAGCCACCCGGCATAGATACCTTGGCATATCCATGTTTGCCTACAAGGGCTCCCAGCATATAAAAGGAAGCTCTCATTTTACGAACCAAATCGTAGGGGGCTTCCAAATAGTTTACATTACTCGCATCGATATGAACCTGGTTTTGCTCTTCCAAAAATTGGACTTGCGCACCCACTACACGTAACACATTATTAAAGGTGTAAATATCTTGCAAGCGAGGAACATTACTAAACCGAACAGGTTCATCCGTTAATAGTGCGGCTGCTAAAAGGGGGAGGGCGGCGTTTTTTGAACCGCTAATGGAAATATCACCACGTAGGGGTGTTTTTCCTTTTACAATAAATTTATCCAAACTAATCTAACTCCAATAATAAGGTTTGCTTTTCAACGGTCTGTGATACTTCAACCCGAATAGTTTTGATGATGCCATCTACGGGAGATTTAATCTCGTTTTCCATTTTCATGGCTTCTAACACGATTAGTGTGTCACCTTTTTGAACAGAATCCCCGACCTTGACTTCCACGGACAGTACTTTCCCAGGCATAGGGGCTACTATGTTAGAGTCATTACTTTCTTGTTCGGCTTTCATGCCTAATGACTCCAGCAGAAGTACTTCTTCATTTTTAACCGTCGTTTTTACGATTTTGCCATCGATTTTGAATTGGATGTCCTGTCCATGTGCCTTTAGGTCGGTGACCACCCACTGTTTATGGCCATAGCGAAAATAATACCGCCCGTTGTGCTGCGTGAAGGTGTAGGGGTAGCTTTTTCCTTCGACTTTGGCCAACGCGTTTTCAGGATCTAAATCTAGATCTATATCAAATGAGTCAAAACTAACGCGATAATGCATATAAATTATTCGTTTCGCATCTTTTTCAATCCCGCGGCGGTTGCACGGAAAGTATAGGATTCAATATGATCTGAATCATAAGAAGTTGCTCTGTTAATTTCCACTGCTTCCGTTTGCCAGACTTCTATAAGTCGAAAATTTATCAGAGTGATTAAATCATCTCTTAATGCGCCAGCAGGTAAACCGGTTTCATCGAGAAGTACATCGTAGGGTTCAGGAAATATTAAGCGGGAAAGGATCAACTTTTCCGATGGGTAGAGTTTTCGCATAGAAACCGAGCCTTATTGAATCAGGATATCCCCAAAAGTGATTAAACGCTGATTTCCATCGTACAACAGCAAACGATGTAACCCCCGAGCTAATTCGGCATTACTACCAAAGTTCCGTGTATCAATAACAAAGGTTACCAACTCGAATTCTGAGCTTACTATTTCCTGTTGAAGGGGAACCCATCGCTGATTGAAATTGAGATACCCCAATTCTAGATACGACTGAATCGGCGCCCCATTTAGAGTTAATTCAATGTAGGCCGTCCCTCCATAGTTTATAGGATTCGGAAACAGCGGAAGTACTTGCAACAATCCTTCGTAAAAGGGAGAAACTCTCCAATCTTGTTTATCTGCTTCCAGAATATTTTGCTGGAGATCAGTTTTAGTGTAGCCAGTGGGCGGTTGATAGGCTTCTGCTTCAAATTGTTGCTGAGCATCATCTTGTGTACAATTATATCCAAAGAGGGAATGGATAAGAAAAAAAGTAAATAGAAGTAAACGCTTCACGAATTTCAATGGTTCTTGTTTTCAGCTATGGGTTTTGGATTTTTCAACCCGTATGTTTTAGTCAATTGATAACAACCGAATTTTTACGCCTGTCATGTTACATCTTATCGGCATACCCAACTGTAATAAAATTAAAGATACACGTTCTTGGTTAGATGATAAAGGAATCTCCTATGAATTTATCAATGTTAAAAAGGAACCGCTCTCAAAGGATGAATTGAGTGAGCTCGCCCATAAAGTTGGGCTGGATGTATTGGTCAACAATCGAGGCACTACGTATCATAAATTAGGAATCAAAGAGATGCAACCATCCGAGGCCGAATTGCTAGAGTTGGCCCACACTCACCAGAATATGTTGAAGCGGCCAATCCTGGTATTGGAGGAATCGGTTTTGGTGGGGTACGACGAGCAGGCGTTTGAGAGTTTTGCACGAGAGCACGAATTATTGAGCTGAGGAATGACCCTTTCAACCCGAAAAAATAGAGTGATTAATCGGCTTGGGTGCTTGGTTATACTCCTGAGTATAAGTTGGAGGCCTGCAATGGCGCAGCAGCCATCGGTCCCGGATATTCTAAATGCTCAAGAGTGGTTTCGTTATGAGGTGAGTTATGGATTTTTCACTTTGGGATGGGTGGAGGTTTTTATGATGCCGGATACGCTATACCAAGGTCAGATGCACCATCACTTGGTTACTCGTATGATTTCAAATGAACGTTTACCCTTGATTGGTTATGAACGGGATGAATTTCATAGTTTTTTCCGGCTCAATCAGGATGGTTTACCGGTTACCAGTTTGTTTTGGAAGGATAATTGGGATGAAGAGAAGCCCAAAGAAATCGTCTATTCATTTGATCGAGAAAGGGGCTTGGTCTACTATAAAGAGGAGGATGACACGGAGGGTGAATTGGACCTTTTTGAGCCCGCAACGGCTGGGCATGTGGTATTTGTGTACTCTCGCTTATTTGCAGGGTCTCAATCCCAAACTCAACTACCCGTATTTGTAAGTAAGAAGCTAGGTTTTTTAGATTTTAATCACTCTGGGTCAACCGAACAACGCGAATACGAAGCTTTTGACGCAGCTGTAACGACCCTGAAAACCACAGGTACTACCATAGATATTGCCGGACCATTCGGTTTTAGTGGCCGTTTCGATGCTTTTTTTCTGAATGATGAACTACGTGTTCCTTTGGAAGCAAGGGTGAAAATGTTTCTAGGGAGCGCCGTAGTGAAATTAGTAGAATATCGAAGAACCCCAAGTATCACTCCTAATTAAGCGATAGTACCTTTTATGTCATCTTCACTCAATATTTCTTGTATTCAATTAGCCCACGCAAAGGATTTACCCTTACCAAGCTACGAGAGCGAATCTGCCGCTGGAATGGACCTTCGTGTGGCATTGGATAAGCCACTCACCATATTGCCTGGCCAGCGAGCCTTGTTGCCCACTGGTTTGAAATTAGCCATACCTGAGGGTTATGAAGTACAGATTCGACCAAGAAGTGGGCTAGCGATTAAACATGGGATCACGATGCTCAATAGTCCTGGAACCATCGATGCTGATTTTCGCGGAGAATTGCATCTTATTGCGATTAATCATGGACAAGAAGCATTTACGGTTCAGCATGGAGATCGCATGGCCCAAATGGTGGTTCAAAAAGTCCATCAGGTCCAACTTATTCAGGTACAGGAATTGGATGAAACGACAAGGGGAGAGCAGGGTTTTGGCTCAACGGGGGTGTCCTAGATAATGCCACAAGCATCTGCTACTAAGAATACTTTGAAGGATTCATGGGCGCCCTTTGTTCAGTTAATAAGGGATTACCCATCGTTTAGGCGTCTTTGGATAGCTCAGGCTATATCTAACTTTGGGGATTGGTTTGGTCTATTAGCTCTTTATGCTTTGGTGCAACGCTTTTCAGATTCGGAATTTTTGTTGGGACTCATCATTATAGTCAAGATGCTAAGTTTAGCGTTGTTCTCTCCCGTTGCTGGCTTTCTGATCGATCGATTCAATCGTCGAAAACTCATGATCGCTTGTGATCTGGGTAGGGCCGTGAGTCTGCTGCTGATTTTAATGGTACAACAGGAGAGTTTGCTTTGGCTTGCTTATGTTCTAACCGCATTACAGATGATGTTATCAGCGGTTTTTGAACCTGCGAAAACAGCTTCTATACCCAATGTAACCCCGACCGAACGTCTGGTGGATGCCAATATCATATCCACGGCGACTTGGAGCATCATTTTTACAACAGGCATGGCCATCGGTGGTTTTGCTACGGAGTGGATAGGAGTTGAAGGGGTATTTATCTTAGATGCATTGACCTATGTGGTTTCGGCATGGTTCATCTATCGCGCTACCATTCCACAAGAGTCACAAGATGCCGATATACTTGGGTTGAATGGAGGTGAATCCATAGATGAACGGGTTGAAAAAGTAGGGGTTCTTCCACCAAAGATAAAACCTACATCTCTATGGATGGATTTAAAACAGAATATAGGCAAGGACATTGTACTGGGGGCACGGTATCTAAAAGACAATACTCAAATCTTACGACCTGCCGTAGCTAAGGCGACTTCAACCATCTTTTTAGGTGGATTGGTATATATGTTGGTACTTATAAGTGAAGATGTACTTCAGATGGGTAGTATTGGCTTGGGTCTGTTATATGCTGCTAGGGGCATAGGTACAGGTATTGGTCCGGTCATAGCTCGTAAACATTTCACAGATGAAAGGTATTGGGTCCGATTGATGGGGGCTAGTATTGTCTTATCAGGGGCGATGTATTTAGTCGTTGGCTTGACGCACCTCTGGTGGATGATGTTCGTTTTTGTGTTACTCGCACATGCCGCTTCTGGGGCGAATTGGGTAACCTCCACGGTACTCCTTCAAAAAAGATCTAAAGATACATTCAGAGGTCGTGTTTTCAGTACCGAATGGTTGTTATTCACTCTGGGGAATTCAATTTCGGTCATGATTGCTTCTCTGCTCCTTGAATGGAAGCTATTCGAGCTACAAGAGCTTATCGCATATTTTGCCATCGGATTAATCATTGCAGGTTCCATCTGGCTATTTACAGTAGCAAATTGGGAGAAGCATTGGGTTAATTCGGTGTTGGAACCCGCGGTGGATGCCTAATTAATTTGGATGATTGTTCTCATCCATGCTTCCACTTCTAAACTCTATTTGTTCGTATTAGTACGTATTTTCTTTGCTAACTAGACAGTATTGTACCGCTGTGTTCTCTCTTAGTCGTAATAGCTTGTAAGCGAAGGTGAGTTACTCACCAACTCTATAGGTAATTACTAAAACTAACCAAAATTAAGTCAAGAGAGGATTTCAATGAATCATCCAAAAACATATGTGACATGTGCATTTGTCGCATTCAGCGCCCTATTCACGGGGGCATGTGAAACAAGTACAGAACCCGCAAATATCAACCATCCAAAATCATCTGAAGACACAGACTTGTGGGCTGGCGATATAATCGAATTACAAGCCGAACAGTTCTTTAATTCAGACTTTATGAGAAGTTATGAGTCTCAACTCATTGCTAGCTATGGAGCTGAAATTGTAGCCACTGCGTCACAGTGGAATGCCCAGAATTACAGTAGAGAAGACGACATAGAATCAAGCATGGAAACTTCGAGGTTGCTTGAATCCATGCCACATAAACCAAGTAGTCGTCAGACGAACACTCCCACACGTATTCGAATTTTACATGCCGAAGATACTTCCCAAGATTTTGTCATGGCAATGACGATGTATGGAGGTGAACCTCAAAGCCAATCAAATAGTAAAAGAGAATGGCATACCCGTCATAAAAAACAGGATGAGAGTTATTATTCCTTCATGAGTCCAGATCGTTTTTATGCCAACACGAACAGTGATGGGGTAGAAGAATGGCCAATTACGGTTCAAGCTCAATCCTTGGAGAACTCTAATGATGAGATTACGCTCGTATTCAACAAGGATGGTTTGCTATGGAATCAACTAGATGATCATGCGTTTGCCGTTGCAAGCAGTGGAAAATTGATTATGTTGGATGCTATTTCTGTAGTTGAAAATGGTTGTGAGACTATTACAAAGCTTGAAGATTATCAAGCGTGTATGGAAGAAACGGAATCTGAGGAATCTCAAGCATCAGAGCAAGGTGAATGGGCAACCAAACAAACACCGAAGACTAATTTTGGGCGAGGAATGGATCCGGGTCGATACCAGCCTAATTCACTATATCTCGTTCTTAAAAGTTTACGGATACCTTTTACAGGTGATGGAGATGGACTTGCCGAATTGCAAATGTTCATGGACGCTGCTGATGATCGTACTTTTCCACTTCGGCATCGTTATCGCTTTGATCGGGTATATAGTTATAATCCAATTCATGGATGGTCATACAATACCATTATTGAAGGCGCTGATAAGTATTTTCCTTACTATAGGTATTATAAGGTGCCTGACATTAATTATAAAAACCGACGCTACACCTTTAAAAACATCATAAGGTATCAAACTCTAGGGAATCCAAATAATCATCAACACTACCCAAGTTATGTCGATTACTTTCCTCTGATTAATTTTTCACAGGTTTTTGGAGATTGGGAACTGGTATTAGTGGATGATGATAACATGTATACTCACTTTAGTCGAAGAAGAGTTGGTTCTACATTCTTTACAAAATTACTCAAGTCATTTAATCTAGAATTGGAGATAGTTGAGGAAATTGAACGCAGATTTACCAACATGACCCATCTTTTTGGTAGTAGTGATGATGTACTTGTGAATACGGGTGTTCATCAGATCAACTCAAAAACCACTCAAAATATTCTGGGTAGAGAATACGTTACCCGAGTGGTTGCACAAAATGGTCGTACTGCTGAGTATGGCTTTTCAGGAATTATAGACTAATCAAATAATAAAAAAGGTGGGTTATGAAAGGGTTATCAAGTTGGATATGGATTATTCTGTTTGGGTTATGTGGTTTGGGGTGTTATCAAGCTCCTGTACAAGAAGAATGGGAATGGATAGGTCTCGAAAGAAATACTCCCTTTATTATGGGGCAAATTGAGGCTTCACCGGATACATTGTTGCACTATCCAGAAGTAGTTATTGGATGGGTTAATTCTGCAAGTAGCCTTGAAGAATATGAGCCTATTAAGGATTTATATCCGCTCTACAAGCCCACCATGCATTCATCGGTAATTAAACTTTTCAACGAATTACACCTTGACTATAGACCCGATGGTGGTGCAGAAGTCATCATCTCGGGTCCATTAGGGCACGCTGATGAGCAACGGGTTTACTTTCAGCATATTGAAAATGGTGTTTATTTAGATTTTAACCGCAGCTTGTCACTAAGAAGTGGGGCGAGCTATCGATTAGAGGTGACCATGTCCGATGGTAGAGTTTATGAATCACAAACTACCCTCCCGGAGGAATTTGATGTCTATTTTCCCGAGACCTATACTATGAACAGTTCACTTGAATTTTACGGTACAGGTGAGGCCATGGATTGGGGTCTTGATGAACTTAGAAGCTCCACCTACTATCCTCCAAAAGGTGCATTTATTGGTGTTGAGCAACTTAATACCAATTATGATCATTTGATATTTGACGTTGAAACAACAGATGACATGCCTTATTCCTACGCAGGAAACCATGCCAGGCAGGGGGCACGTTTCAACTATATTGGTGATATGCGTATGGGTGTTGTCTCTACCTTTCGATATATGATGGACTTGATAAGGAGGGATCAAGTAATCTATGATGCTGAAACTTATTTTCGCATTTCATTTCACAATAAAGACATAGGGTCCTATCTCTATCCATTAACCAACAGTGTTGCTTTAGAAGATACGGTCTCACTGCAGTACATCTATGATATCACGGATCGTGTAGACCTTCATGACCACACTCACCTTCTGTTGGATTCAAATATAGAATTTAAAGGCTTCAGTGCGGATTCTATGAATTTGGGAAGGGGAGCAATAGGCAATTTTAGTGGTAGTACAGCGGTGTATCGCACCGTTAAAATAGAGCTTCAAAGAAACTATAATCTAGACTCTCTTTTGCAGGTTCTTGGAATTTAATCATAATTAGAAAAGGGTTAGGTATGCATACAAAAATCAAGCTAAATCAAATGTTTAAAACGCCCATTTTGTGTTGTTGTATTGGGCTATTTACCGTGTTCAATACTAATTTGTTTGCTCAGAAGCACTCAAATCATGAAGTCAAATCTGACAAATACGTCTATTCATCCTTTAATGCTCTCTTGAAATCCCAATTTATGCCACTTGTAAATTACAATGAATTAGGTGAGCTCTATTTACAAGAGACACGATTTTTAGAATTGAATTATCAACGTATGAATACATTCAGATCTCGATGGAATTTTGGATATCAATTAGGTTTTAGTGCAGCATACCGTGGGTATTCTGATCTGAAATTTAATGTCAGTTCTCCCTATGCTGCAGTCATAGTTAGGCGTGATACGAAGGAAACGAGCTTTGGCTTTGGTTATATACAGGCGAAATCTGGGCTCACTTGGAACAATAGTATACTCTATGTAGATCCACTTAGGTTTAAGACCATTGAATTGGAGATGGGAAGTCAGATTGGGTGGATGTTCCTAGATGAGGATAGAAGTGGTTTAAATCTAGAATTTGGGCCAAGATGGGGTTTTGGTCGAAGAGGCCATATTCTCACCTATCAGTTAAGCTTAGGAGTAACATTGGGAGGTAGAAAGAAATGATAGCTAGATTACCAATTGGGCTGTTTTGGGTTTTTGTACTATCAAGGTTTGCATTTGCCGAACCTGAAACAATGATTTATAAAAACACAACCAATGAATTAGATACCTTGGAAGTATACGCGGATCAATGGTTGAGTAAAGGAGATATGTTCTCTGAAGTTTCACTAATGGGGCGCTATGGAGTTGTTGTGTTAGGTAAAGAGAGTTTTCCAGATCAAAGAACATTTCGATTAACCAGTAAGATGAGCCTTCAGTATATGCTTACGAACAGAATCGGTATTGGATTGGCATTTGAAGGAGACATAAGTTCGTTTTACACAAGCCCAATATCATTAAGCTTGATGTATGACAAACTTACTTTATCATCGAGGATGTGGACGGGCGAAATTTTTTATGGGACTAGTCTGAAAAAAAGTTGGATAAACACGGGTTACTCTTCTCATCTCTATGGCGGGGTAGGTTTAGGGAAACGAATTGAGTCCACATTGATCATCGATACCAAAAACTACTCAGCATACAACCAGCTCTTTTCATATCAGTATTTCATTGGTTTTATGAAGCCCTTGTCTAAGCGTGTTGCAATAGGAACGAGATTTGAACGCCGGATATATTCGGAGCCTTTTGAGGTAGAAGGTCTCACTCAGACTATCTTTCTAAATGATGAGGTCTTAAACACTTGGAGAAGGGATGTGAGTCTTAGGTTTAGCTTTATTTATAAGTGGTAGACAGGGTTGAGTTTTTTGCACATATTTTAAGCGATTTTAGAGCAGAATAAACTGGGGTTTTGTATATTACATTTTCAAAACTAACCCAAACCCAAATCTGCTCTCGTGAAAGCTTGGAAATATCTCATTATAATTTGGATGAGTGTCGTGATTATGGGAGGCTTTCTCATAACAATTCCTTTTATCCCTATTCTAGAGCAAACGGCTCGTAACATCTTTTTTCATGTTCCAATGTGGATGGCCATGTACACGATGTTTCTCATCAGCCTGTTTTATAGTATACAATACTTAAGAAAACCAAGTTGGTTGTATGATGTGAAAGCAGAGGCTTCTGCTAAGACTGGAATTGTATTTGGTGTGTGTGGATTGCTTACAGGGTCCCTATGGGCGAGATTTACGTGGGGGACTTGGTGGACTTTTGCAGAACCAAAAATGAATTTAGCGGCTTTGGCACTCATGATTTATGTAGCGTATTTTATGTTGCGTTCTGCATTTGATGATCAAAAAAAACGAGCACGAATTTCAGCTGTGTACAATATTTTTGCAGTTACCACGATTCCATTTTTACTTTATGTAGTACCTCGCCAACTAACTAGTCTGCATCCTGGAGCAGATGGTAATCCGGCATTTTCTGAAATTACAGCAGCTGAACTAAGGTTTATCTTATATCCAGCCATGATAGGGTTCATAGCTCTCTCATATTGGGTATACGACATAACTTACCGAGCAAATCGCGTTCGATACATAGCAGAACATGGTTCAATTACTAGTTAATATATGATTATGTTATTCATCCTTTCACTAATACTCTTACAGGTTCAAGATTCTGCGGTTGTTTTGGATACGCTGAGCCAAGCCTATTCAGACAAGTGGATGGCCAGTTCACTTGAAACCGAAAGCTTCTTTGCTTCATTTATGAGTTCCAATAACCTTATTTTTGTGGTTTTGGGAGTAACATTAATTATATGGACCGTACTAATTGTTTATTTGACCCGTATAGATAAGAAATTATCAATGCTCGAAAACCATCAAAACTATTCTTCAGATGAAGCCTAAATTAATTCTTGGAATCATTGCCATTGTTGCTTTTACCTCCCTTTTACTTTATAACTTTGGAGAAAGCATAAGTACGTATACTGATTTTGAAAAAGCTGAAACTATGAAAAGTGCTCATGTACCTGGTACGTGGGAATCGGAACGGGACTATGGGTTTTCTAGAGAAACCATGCAGTTCAGTTTTTACATGAAAGATGAATCTGGCGAAGTGAAAAAGGTGATTTACAGCAAGCCTAAACCGAATAATTTTGAACAAGCAGATCGTCTTGTTGTCATTGGTGAAATGCGAAATGATGTATTTTATGCCAATGAAATGCTCATGAAATGTCCTTCCAAATATAACGCAACGGATGCTGAGAGCTATGGTGCTCAGCCTGTAGCGGCTGGAATTCAAGGTAAGTAGCCATGGAAGGAATTATTGGAAAGTGGCTCATAAATGCTTCATTTGTGAGTGCAATTGTAAGCTTGGTATTTTATGGCCTAGCAGCACGAGAAGATGATATCAAAAAAATTAAGTGGGCTCATGTCTTTTTCACCTTAAAAGGCTTGTTCTTACTCATGGCTTCAGTTGTACTGGTAAAGCTGATTTTTGATCATCAATTCCAGTACTACTACGTATTCAATTATACCAGTCTTGATTTAGCACCGAAATATCTTTGGTCTGCATTTTATGGAGGACAAGAAGGTAGCTTTATGTTATGGATACTCTTTTCATGGATAAGTGGATTCATGCTTATCAAGTGGACCAGAGATCCCTACCGTGCACCGGTGATGTTCTTTTTAGTCTTAACACAAGTCTTTCTAATATCCATGATTGTGGGTTGGAAATGGGATGCCTTTAATTTAGGAGCATCCCCATTTAGAACCATAGCTGAAGAGATGCCTGATGCACCATTCATTCAGGCCAATCCTGATTTTGTGCCCGCTGATGGTTCTGGGCTCAATGATTTACTTAAAAGTCCTTGGATGATGATTCATCCGCCTGTTCTATTTATAGGGTTTGCGATGATGACCATTCCCTATTGTTTTGCAATGGCAGCACTCTGGAAGCGAAAATATAATGAGTGGGTAAGTCCAGCACTACCTTGGACATTGGGCGCTAATTTAGCCTTGCTCACCGCTATTTTTCTAGGAGGGTACTGGGCTTATATTAGCTTGAGTTTTGGTGGTTATTGGGCTTGGGATCCTGTTGAAAATGCTTCTTTGGTACCTTGGTTAATTGGTACGGCAGGTATTCATACCATGATCATTCAACGCAAGAGTGCCGTAGCTCAAAAATCTTCCCTGTTATTCGCTATTCTTGCCTACATAGCCATAGTATATGAGACGTTTTTAACTAGATCGGGCATATTGGCCGATTCCTCTGTTCACAGCTTTGTTGATTTAGGTCTTTATAATCAACTTCTGATTTTCATGTTAGTGGTGATCATAGCTGGTTTGGGTATGTTTTTCTATCGATACAAAGAGCTACCTAACCCGGATCAAGAGCATGGTGTGTTGACTCGAGAATTCATGACGGTTTCTGGTGCCATGGCGCTATTTATACTAGGAGCTGTGATAATATTGGGTACAAGCTCTCCTATTATTGGCTTATTGTTCAATGAAAATCCAACACCACCAGAAATTAGTTTTTATAATGACTGGAGTATGCCTATTGCAATTGTTATGGCCTTAATGACCGTTATTGGGCAGATGCTATTTTGGCAAAAACATGACTCGGAATCATTATCTACTGCACTCATACAGCCTTTAATGGTTACTTCTTTCGTAACTATACTGGCAATTATGATTTATGATGTGAGGAATTTTTACTACATGATTTATCTATTTGCTGGTTTCTTTGCCATAACGGGTAACCTATGGGTGCTCATACGACTTGCCATGAAGCAGCCCAAGCTCATCGGTGGAACGACTACCCACGTCGGTTTTGGCTTGTTGTTGGTCGGGATTTTATTCTCATCTGCCTATAACAGCCCTCTTTTAGACCCTAGAACTGCCGATTACAATGAACGAGTACTTGCCGGCGCGGTTACGGATGAACAGGGTTTTAGAGTTTCTCAGACAGTAGAGATGTTGGAATTAAAGCTGAATACTCCAAAAATCTTGAATGGTCGTTATGAAGTAAACTACGGAGGTTATTCCATTGATAACCAAAATAGACCTGGTCAACAAACATACGCACTGAGTTTTAAAGATTTACAGACCGACCGAGTTTTTTACATGAATCCCGAAGTGTACCCAATGTTAACCACATCTACTGCTGATAATATTCAGTGGTCAGTAGATCCTGATGTAAGAACGGGTTGGTTACATGATATTTATCTGTATGTGGCGGGTAGTTCCTATATCGAAAAAGTGAACAATCGTAATGCCACTAACGCGGTTATGCAAAATGTCTCGAATAGTGCTGATAGTTTGTCACAGAACACTAAGAGCATAGAGCAAGTAGTGAGTTTCCGTCGAGGTGAGAATAAAGAATTAGGCCCCTATATTTTTAGGTTCAATGATTTTATTATGGTCGATTCAACAGATGTGCCAAATGAGCGAGGAGTAGGTGTTAGGGCACAAATCGACTTTACTCACATACCGAGTAATACCCAATACAGTTTGGAGCCACTGTTTGCAGTTTATAATGAGGATGGTGAGAGTTATACGGCCTCATTTCCAGTAAATATTGAAGCCTATGAGTTAGAAGTTCGATTTACAAAACTTGATCCTGAAAATGATAGTATCGAATTAACCATAGTTGGTTTACCTGAGGGATTAGAAGACGAATGGATTCTTATTGTGGCTGAAAAAAAACCATTAATATCTGTTGTATGGGCCGGGACCTTCTTATTAATGATTGGTTTTAGTATTTCTATTTTCCGACATTGGGGAAGAGAACGTAAACTATCGGTTTAATCAGCATTTTTGGACTAATATGAATCTAAAACAGAAACACATGCAGCGCTTAGGTATAGCAGCTCTGATTTGTTTTGTGGTACTATTTAGCTCTTCAATTTATGCTCAACATTCGATTGTTTATCCAACACAACATGCTATTGGTCCGTATTCATCACCGAATGAAGGGTCATATTTGTTTGCTGATTTAGGTGAAGAGCCCAAACAACCATCTGCAGCGCTTAGAAGGTCATTACTGCTTCCAGGTTGGGGAGAATATTATGCTAATCCAAAATCTTGGACTCGTGGACAATGGCATATGGCCGCCGATATCAGTATGATTTTGTCCTATCTTGGAATTAGCTATCGCTCTATACAGCTTGAAGATGAACTCATTACCTTCGCTCGTAGTAAAGCTGGGATTGATTTGAGTGGGAGGGATCGAGAATGGTACCTCGCTGTTTCCAATCATAACACTCTTGATCTCTACAACGATTATTTACTTAGGACCAGGAATTGGAATCAATTAATTGAAGATAATAGTATCAATCAATGGTCTTGGTCCGAGACTTCCGATAGAAGTGAATTTAATCGTATGCGAGAACAGATAGATAAAAGTAAAAATCAGCTACCCGCTTTACTTACCCTTATGGTACTCAATCGAGTTGTAAGCGGTATACATGCCTTTGGTTTAGTACGGGATTCCAACAAGTTGATGGATTCTTCGAATGCTACACTATATACTCGTTTGGGTATCCTTCAACCCGAAAGGAGTAATCAGAGTTATGTAGGACTAGAGCTTCGCCTTAGCTTTTAGGACATGGCTCGCTATTTCATAGAAATAGAATTTAATGGGTCTGATTTTTCGGGATGGCAACTTCAACCCGAAGCGAACACCATTGAAGGGGCTATAGAGCAAGCATTTGAAACTATCTTACAGCGCCCAATCGATTTGGTGGGGCAGGGCAGAACAGATGCTGGAGTTCATGCAACGGCGCAGATAGCTCATGTCGATCTTGCCGAAAACGACTGGATTAGGTTGGGACAGTCTGGCACGGTCAGTGAAAATCATGATTCTGAAATTTCGCTACTCTTGCATCGTGCAAATAGAATGTTGAGCCCTAATGTATTTCTTAGAAGCATGAGAAGGGTAAAAGAGGTGGCGCACGCCCGGTTTGATGCGTTATCTAGATGCTATGAATATAGGGTACTCATTGAACCAAGCCCTATCCTGGCTCATCAAGCATGGTACCCTGGTTTTAAGCCCGATTTGGAGCAGTTAATACCTCTCGCCACGGCACTTTTGGGTGAACATGATTTTGAAGCTATTTCAAAAACTAATCCTGATAATTTCACTACCATATGCACTATTTATGAATCTTCGTGGGCGCTTGAGGGTAAGGTTTTAGTCTACCGTGTGAAAGCAAATAGATTCCTAAGGAACATGGTTAGACGACTTGTAGGCTCCATGGTTCAGCTGGTTCGAGGTAACGACCAATTAATACAGCATACAATAGAAATGATTGCTGGGAATGAGCTAAATACTCACGATCTAGATCATTTATGGATTGAACAACTCAAAGACCATCAAAAATTTACAGCTCCTGCAGAGGCCTTATATCTTGTTGCGGTTGATTATCCATCGGATTGCTACACCGATTGATTTTTCGGGTTGAAGAGTATTTATTTAGATTTTTTCTAAATAAGACGAGCTATTTATTAATTTTGTTCTTAATTTAGAATCAGTCTAATTAAATGCAAGGCTCATCATCAACCCACCTTACTCCAATTATGCCACCACATTGTTGCAATCTAGATTCTTCTAACCGAAAGTCTGAAAAAAGAATACCAACCAAATTTCGCATAACACTGGTTATGTTGATAGCTACCATTTTAGCCTTAGCAGCAACTGAACTGCGTGCTCAAGTAGCCCCTACAGATAGTCAAAGAGTAAAAGAAATTAGTACCATTGAACTCGACAGAATTACGGTAACCGCACGTCCTCAGTGGAAAAATGAAACACCGGGTGTGGCTTCTTATTTGGGGGTAGAACAACTTAGCACTTTTGATTATGCTAATGTGCATCGCGTATTAAGTCAAGTAGGAGGTATCTATATACAGGAAGAGGATGGCTTTGGATTACGACCAAATATAGGAATGCGTGGGACGGGAGTGGCGAGAAGTGCAAAAATCACCTTAATGGAAGATGGTGTACTTGCAGCACCAGCCCCATACAGTGCTCCAGCCGCTTATTATTTTCCAACGATGGCACGAATGGAAGGGGTTGAAGTGCGTAAAGGTTCTTCACAAATTAAATACGGTCCTTATACTACCGGGGGCGCCTTAAACCTATTGTCGGCCCGTATACCCTTTGAGTGGAATGCTTCCGCAAGATTAACAGCAGGTGGTTTTGGAAGCGAGAAATTAGGGTTAAAGATAGGGGATACTCGAGGGCAATTTGGATATGTCTTTCAGGGGCTTATACAATCCAATAATGGGTTTAAGGAATTACCGAACGGTATGGAAACGGGTTTCGATATACAGGATTATGTGTTGAAATTACGGTTTCAATCCGACTCATCATCCCCCCGTTTTCAGCGTTTAGAAGTAAAAGCAGGTCATTATGATGAATTATCACATGAAACCTATCTAGGTTTAAGCTATGATGACTTTAATAAAGATCCTTTTCAACGTTATGCTTCCACAGCATTAGACCAAATGACTGCGGATCAAAATCAGATTAATGCCAAGTATTTTACTCAGTGGTCGAGTGGATGGAACGCTACATTTACCGTTTATCAACAGATTGTAAGACGTAACTGGTACAAATTAGATAAGGTTTCGGGCAGTAGTATTTCATCAATAGTAATGAATCCTCATAGGTATACCAGTGAGTATAATGCATTGAAAGGTTTAAATACCGAAGGTGTTGATTATTCTATTAAGGCCAACAACCGTGAATACTATTCCAGAGGTGTTCAATTACAAGTTTCACAGCAGTGGAGATGGTTGGGCTCCAGCCTTAGATACGAAGCAGGGCTTAGATTTCATAGCGATGGGATGGACCGCTTTCAGTGGGTAGACTCCTATCGTATGGAAGAGTCATCATTACTCTTGAATCGAGAAGGAACTCCTGGAACAGACAGTAATCGTTTAGAGACGGCAACTGCTTGGGCGGGATATTCACAGATAGAGTGGGTGAAAGGTGCGTTCAGTATTAGCCCTGGAATTCGGGTCGAACACATCGATTTAAACCGAGATGACTATGGAAAAGAAGACCCCAGTAGAAGTGCTAGTAATCTTCGCACAACTAATAATACACTATGGGCCATAATGCCAGGATTGGGCATCAATTATGAAATTTTAAACGGGTTGAATCTATTTGGCGGCATTCACAAAGGATTTGCCCCTCCATCCCCTGGATCCGAGCAAGGTACCGATGCAGAAAAGAGTATTAACTATGAATTAGGAGCCCGTTTAAATAATCAAGAAACACTTTTAGTAGAAACGGCTCTATTTTTTAATGCCTATGACAACCTATTGGGCAATGACTTATCGGCTGCAGGTGGTGGAGGGGGAACGGCGCAATTTAATGCAGGTGAAGTAAGTGTTTGGGGGCTTGAGTTCACAAGCTCCTATGAAATAATAGCTTTGAATGGCGAACTCATCATTCCATTAAGATTGGCATATACCTACACAGGATCTAAATTTCATTCTACTTTTGAAAGTGATTATGAACCATGGGCCCAAGTTACGATAGGTGATGAATTACCCTATTTACCTAGTCATCAATGGCATGTTAGTGGGGGTATTTCAAAAGGGCCTATTCAGGCAGATGTAAATTATCGACATCAGTCAAAAGTGCGAATTACAGCTGGACAAGAAATGATTAGTATGGTTAATGGATTGGAAGGGCAACATGTCGTCGATCTTAGTATGTCGTATCGGTTAAATGAGCGAGCTACTTTGCAAACCCACGTTCGAAATCTAATGAATACACGGTATGCTGTAGCAGCCCGCCCCGCGGGATATCGACCTGGCATGCCTAGAATGATTGAGGCGGGTGTACGCATAGAGTTTTAATCACTTAAGTCTTTAATAACTACACTAGCAAAGATCTTTAAGAAAAACTTAAAAAAGTGATTTTTAGTATTGACTGAAGTGTTTGATTATGTCTATATTTGACCCTCACAAAATTATTTTTGTGTGTCACTTTCCTCGGTAGCTCAGTGGCAGAGCAATCGGCTGTTAACCGATCGGTCGTTGGTTCGAATCCAACCCGGGGAGCTTCAAAAGCCTCAGATCTATGATCCGGGGCTTTTTTCGTTTAGGCCGATCAACGACCGATCGGATCGGTCGTTTGGTTCTGCCGAAGGCATCCCTTTGGGAGAATCCAACCCGGGGAGCCAGGCCTATCAAAGATGCGAACATTCACAGTGTTCGCATTTTTTATTTCATCCCATTGTGCCTCTAATCGCTTGTCAGCGAGGTATTTTATATTGATTGTCCCATCGTTAGTTTTTTGGTTAACAAAAGTTTCGACGTTTTTGACCAAAACTTTCGTTAATTCTCTTCTCATTCCAATATCGCTGTCATTGTACTTAGTAATGAATTCATTCAACAATTTCTTGTGAGCTGTTTTGCCAATTGGCTTTCTGAGCTTTAATTGTTCAAGCTGATTTTTTAAAAATTCTATCTCGTTTTCTTTTTCTTCAATATTAAGGATTATGGATTCCAACTGGGAGGCATAAGTTTCCTTAAGTGTAGAACTAGCATTATCGGTTACAAGCTTAAGTGTGTTAGTCTTATCCTTCAGAAGAGACTTAAGTGTCTGCTGGATACGTTTGATTCTAGATTCAAGTTCTTGAATTTGATCCTCACCTTCAAATTTGAGTCGCTTACGCATGGCTTCCATTAGCTCAGGCGCTTTCAACAAGCATTGTATCGTTTCTATTACAAAATCATCTAGTATGGTAACAGAAAGATCTTTTGGATTATGTTCTTCTGTACTTCCCATTTTGTTCTTCTCAGAGCATTTATAGTAGTAGTATTTTTGTTTAGCTCGGTTTGTAGTACTAGAGATAGTCATACCGCCTGCACAAAAACCACATGTACAAATACCTGTAAGTATAGCAGGGGTAGCACTTTTGATCGGCTGGTGCTTATTTGGATTTACATTATTCGCCTGTAAGAGCTTTTGAACTTGATCAAAAGTTTCCTGTTCAATAATTGAATCATGTATCCCTTTATAAATAGTGCCATCTATTTCGTATTGACCAATATATAAGCGCGAGTTTAATACACTCAAAATAGAACTGACATTGAATTTTCCACCACCTTTAGCTTTTCCTTTTCTTGATACATACGATTTATTACGAAAGCCTTCCGCATTAAGAGCTTTCGCAACATCTCTAGATGATTTCAGCTTCAAGTAGCGATAAAATATTTCCTTAACTAGGATTGATTCTTCTTCATTGATGATCAGTTTTCGATCGACGATATCGTATCCTAATCGAGGAGTACCTCCTGGCCAGAATCCTTGTTTTACGGTTTCGATTCTTTTTTCTCGTGTTCGCTCTGAAACCATTTCCCTCTCAAATTCAGCAAAAACCAGTAGCATTCGCTGTAGCGCTTTACCAGCTGCGCTTGAGGTATCAATTTCCTGTGTTACGGCAGCAATATCTACTTCATATTCTTCTAATCGTTCAAAGAAATTCAAGAAGTCTTTGAGGCTCCGTGATACACGGTCAATTTTAGTAACTACCAGCAAGTCGAACTTTCCTGCTTTTGCGTCTTTTAGTAAGCGCTCTATACCTGGTCGTTTTAGGTCTTTTCCAGACTTGGTATCCCTGTATACTTCACTAACCTTTATATGTGGTGAGCCTGGAGTCGTTATTTGATTTCTTTGCTCAATCCATGTTCTGCATTGATTCTCCTGACCATTCAGGGAGCTAAATTCATTATCAGACTGTTCGACGGTTGAAACCCTGATATAGATTGCGGCTTTGAGAGTTTGCTTTTTCTTCTTTTTTGCCATTTATGACTGTTTGTTGTTTAAAACTTGGTACCCTAAATAACCTAATAAATGCGCTAAATTCCTTTTTATTTGTATGATAGTGACATGAAGTGACACTGTTGCTAGTTATATTAAAGGTGCTATACTATTATATTGTAGAATAACTACAATAAATTAAATTTGCGCTAAAGAAAAATATATTTATCTTTGTAGAAATTCTACAATAATGATGAAATTAGGAAAAATATCAGATATAAGTTTTGGGTCAGTTACTAGAACTGGTTCAAAAGGGGAAATACCATGTCTTCAAGTTGCTAATATATCAACGGATGGAGATTTGGATTTTGATAAGACTTATTATGTAGTAGGTAAGATGAAAGGAGATCATGTTTTACTTCCTTCAAACAGTATAGTATTACCGGCGAAGGGGCAAAAGTTTTCTTCTGCATTAATAACCGAAGAGCAGTCAAATACTTTTGTAGCGAGTTCATCACTATTTGTGATTCAAGTCAATACTCGTTCAATTATTCCTGAATATCTGCAATGGTACTTAAATCAGTCTAAAATTAAATGGCGGTTAGAATCACTGTCTACGGGTTCAAACATTTCCTCGTTATCAATAAAAGAGTTGAGGAATCTTAGAGTTGAGGTGCCTGAGTTAGATATTCAGAGAAAAATCGTTGAACTAAAGAAGATGCAGGAAAAGGAATTAGTTCTTATTCAAAGGCTTGGCCAAAAAAGAAAAAAATTAATCGAAGCAATAACGAAAGAGTTAATACAATGACAGAAGAAATTACCCAGGATAAAATCAACTCCGTAGCATGGAGTGCTTGCGATACATTTAGAGGTGTTGTTGATCCATCTGAATACAAGAACTACATACTTGTATTCTTGTTCATTAAATATCTATCTGATTTGAGAAAAGATCGCCTTACCGAGCTTAACGCTCAATATGATGGAGATGAGGTAAGAATTGATCGGGCTTTAAAGCGTGAGCGATTTGTATTGCCAAAGCACTGTACGTATGACCACATCTATACAAAAAGAAATGAGGCGAATATCGGTGAAATTATTAACAAAGCACTCCATGATATTGAAGAGAATAACAAAGAGAAGTTGGAAGGCGTATTTCGGAATATTGATTTTAACTCCACTACAGCCCTTGGAGAAACAAAAGACCGTAATTCCCGCCTTAAAAGCTTAATTGAAGATTTTAGTGATCCAGTGTTGGATTTCAGGCCTTCGAAAATTGGTAAGAAAGATGTTATTGGGAATACCTACGAGTATTTGATTCAGAATTTTGCTTCAGATGCAGGAAAGAAAGGAGGGGAGTTTTATACACCTTCCGAAGTGTCTGAGCTCATGGCGGAACTGTTGAAGCCACAGGAAAAAGAACGGTTGTACGATCCAACTTGTGGTTCCGGGTCATTATTGATCAAACTAGCCAAACAGGTGGGGAGTCGTGATTATTCAGTATTTGGTCAGGAGAGCAACGGTAGTACCTGGGCATTATGCAAGATGAACATGTTCTTACACGACATTGATAATGCGCGGATCGAATGGGGCGATACTATTAAAAACCCAAAATTGTATATCGACGACAAACTCATGAAGTTTGACGTTGTGGCTGCAAATCCTCCGTTTTCCTTGAAAAAGTGGGGAGAAGCTGAAGCTGAGAATGATCGCTATAACAGGTTTTGGAGAGGAATTCCGCCGAAAACAAAAGGGGATTACGGCTTCATTTCACATATGGTGGAAAGCCTTAACGAACATGGTAGGATGGTTGTAGTAGTTCCACATGGTGTACTTTTTAGAGGGAGTAGAGAAGCTAAGATCAGGGAGCAGTTTATAAAGGAAAACCTATTAGATGCTGTAATAGGCTTGCCCGAGCAATTATTCTTCGGGACTGGTATCCCGGCTGCTTTATTGGTTTTCAAAAAACGTCGTGAACGTGAAGATGTACTTTTTATCGATGCCAGTAAGGAATATCAGGATGGGAAAAAACAGAACAAACTGCGCGATCAAGACATTCAAAAAATTGTAAGCACGTATGAGGCTTTTGAGACGAAAGATAAGTACAGTTATGTTTCTACCATAGATGAAATAAAGGAGAACGAGTTTAATCTCAACATCCCAAGGTATGTAGATACGTTTGAGGAAGAAGAAGAGATTGATATAGCTGAAGTACAGAAAGAGATTGAGAGCCTTGAGACAGAGCTTGCCGAAGTGAAAGGGAAGATGAATGAATACCTAAAGGAATTGGGGTTCTAAGATGCCTGTAGAGAGAGCAAGAAAATCAGTTGGGTCAAAAATTTCAAGGCAACTCTGGATGCAATCAGGAGGAAGGTGTGAATATTGTAACAAACTACTTTATAGGGATAGTCTTACCGAGCGCTTTATGAACAAGGCTTACATTTCACATATTATTGCCGCCAAAGAGGGATTTGTAAGGGGGGATTCAAAGTTGTCTGAAGAGCTGGAGGTGGCTTTTGAAAATCTAATGCTCTTATGTGATGAATGTCATAATAGAATCGACAAAGCTGATCCTGCTCGACATACTGTTGAAGTGCTACAAAAAATTAAAAAGACTCATGAGGATCGGATTGAATTACTAACTGCGATAAAACCGAAGAATAAATCTCATATCCTAACCTTCATGGCAAAAATTGGTGAGCATCTTCCTGTAATCGACTTTCAGGATGCTGCAAATGCAATGCTTACCGATTATTACCCCGCTTCCCATAGAATGGTTGAATTAGGTATTGAAAACTATCCTAAAGAGGATGATGAGGATGAATACTGGCAGGTACTTGAAAGTACTTTGACTGAGAATTTCCAAACAAAAGTTTCCCCTTTGTTAAAATCAGGAGAAGTAAATCATTTTTCTGTTTTTGGGTTAGCCCCTCAACCATTATTGATAAGATTAGGGGTTCTTTTATCTGATATTAAACATGTTAGAGTTCATACTAATATAAGAGAGCCACAAACATGGAAACATCCCGAAGATGGAGACTCATTAGATTTTCAAATCGTTGAACCGGAGGATAAGACGGGGCTTCCAGTATTGAATATCTCTGTTACAGCGGATATTAATGAATCAAGGATTCATTCGGTTCTCGGAGAACATGTCTCCATTTGGAAGCTTACGGTTCCAATACCAGGGAAAGATCTTGTACGCTCTGATCGTACACTGCAGTATTTTAGAAAACGTGTGAGAGAGGTTTTTGAACAAATTAAACGAGCACATGGTGAGGATGAAACCTTGCGTGTATTCCCGGCAATGCCGAATTCAACAGCCATTGAGTTTGGAAGAGTTTGGCAACCTAAAGCTGAATTACCCATGATCATTTACGATCAGAATAGAAAACGGGACGGATTTATCAAGACGGTATCAATAATTAAACCCAAGAGGACTCAATATGTTAGCTGAAACCCAGGAAAAACAGAAATATGGTAAGGTACTTGATGAGATGGCTAAGTCTCTGGATCTTACCGAAAATCAATTCAAAGAGGCCGAAGACCGGTATAAAGCAGTAGGAGAGTATCTTTCAAGAGATGGATCCTCCTTGGCCAGTTTTAACCCTTCTATTGAACCACAAGGTTCTTTTTTATACGGAACAATGGTTCGGCCAATACTTGATGACGGGCACTACGATATCGATTTGATATGTATCCTTGAAAACCTCCCACTTACAGACACCCAGAAAGACCTAAAGAAAAAGGTTGGGAAAGAACTGAAAACAGGGAGATACGAACATTTATTGGATGAAGAAGGTCAGCGTTGCTGGACGTTGAATTACGCCGAAGGAACCAAGTTTCATATGGATATTCTTCCATCAACACCCGACCAATTTCGTAGGACTATTTATGAAGGTAGAGTAGATGAGTCATACTATAATTATGCGCTACGGATGACGGATAAAGAATCTGAAAGTTATGAATCATCTAATCGTATGGATTGGCCTAAAACTAATCCAAAAGGGTACTCAAAATGGTTTAAAGACCAAATGAGACCACAGTATGATAAACTGATTAAGGAAGCAGCTTTGCAATTGAATGCCAGTGTTGAAGATGTGCCACATTGGAAAGTAAAAACTCCGCTACAACGAGCAATCCAGATTCTGAAACGTCACCGGGATATTATGTTTGGAGGTGATGATGAAAAGCCAATATCTATCATTCTTACTACTCTTGCCGCTAAAGCATATCGAGGAGAAAGTAATGTTTTTGATGCTTTGAAAACGATTCTCGGTGGTATGGAGCATTACATTGAGGAAGAATTCAATGGGTATAATCGTATCAAAGTGGTTAAGAACCCAGTGAATCCGGAAGAAAACTTTGCAGATAAATGGGAGCATAACCCCACCCTGAAAGATAACTTTTATCTCTGGTTAGCTAAGGCCAAAACAGATCTGATTGAAGTGTTTGATCTGGGTACCATCTATTCTGCAAAATCCCAACTCGAAACTTCGATGGGTAAGAGTTTAGTCGAAAATGCATACTCAAAAATTGGGGTACCAACACTATCACAGCCAAGAAAAGCCAGAAATCTACCAGTTGCCACCCATAAACAAGCTCCAAAATGGCCGGTAGTTAAAACGCACAGTGTCTCGGTTATCGGTAGATATAATGAAAATGGAACATGGAAGTACATTTCGGAGGGTACGGTAATACCTAAGGGATGCAGTTTAATGTTCGCTGCAAATACCTCTGTGACTGGAAACTTTGAAGTGTTTTGGCAGATTGTGAACACTGGGTATGAAGCACAAATGGCTAAGTGCTTACGTGGGCAAATACTGCACTCAAAAACTGCGGGTAGAGGCGGGTTGAAACAGAAAGAAGCAACCGCCTATAAAGGCACTCACTGGATTGAGTGCTTTATTGTACAGGGTGGAGTATGCGTGGCCAGAAGTGGTGAATTTATCGTGGAGATTGGTTGATGTCTAATACAGAAACAAATATGGACGGCTATAAGAAAACCAAACTTGGGTGGATTCCTGAAGAATGGGATTTCATTAAAATGGGTGAAAAAGTTGATTTATTGACTGGGTACCCATTTTCAAGTAATAGTTATTCTAATAAAGGGATTCGATTATTGCGTGGAGCAAATATTAAGAGAGGAGAGCTTAGTTGGGGAGACGATATTACAGTTTATTGGGATAATCATTTTGATAAACTGGATAAATTTGAACTCAGATTAGGAGATTTAGTAATTGCGATGGATGGTTCTCTTGTAGGTAGAAGTTTCGCTCAGGTAAACTCCAGTGATTTACCAAGTTATCTACTTCAACGAGTAGCAAGAATTCGGTCTGAAGAATTGGATATAAATTTCCTTAAGCACCTAATTAGTAGCATGCATTTTGTAAGATATTGTGACTCAGTCAAAACTGTTACGGCAATACCTCATATAAGCTCAAAGGATTTAAATAATTTTAGTATACCTACTCCTTCATATACCGAACAAAAAAAGATTGCCGAAATCCTCTCCACCTGGGATGAAGCCATCCAGAAAACCGAAGCCCTCATTAAGAAGAAAGAGAGGCTGAAAAAGGGGCTGATGCAGCAGTTATTGACGGGTAAAAGGCGGTTGCCGGGTTTTAATGATAAATGGAGGGAAGTTAAGTTGGGTAAACTCATAAGTACCTTTTCAGGCGGGACTCCAAGTCGACAAAAACAAGAGTATTATAATGGTAGTATACCTTGGATAAAGTCAGGTGAACTAAACCAGAGAAGAATACATACTACTGAAGAAAAGATTAGTTCTGAAGCATTAGCTAAATCTTCTGCAAAGCTAGTTCACAAAGGTGCCTTATTGCTAGCTATTTATGGAGCAACAGCAGGGGTGATTTCTGTAAATATGATGAGCAGTGCAGCAATTAATCAGGCAATTTTAGCTTTAATCCCACTCGATAATAAGATTGATATCGGTTTTCTTGAATTGTGGTTCTTATACAATAAAGACAAAATAATACACACATTTACACAGGGGGGGCAGCCTAACCTGAGTGCAAAAATAGTGAAGTCATTAAAACTTAATTGTCCCTCAATTGAAGAACAGAAGCGAATTTCAAGACTCCTTTTTGCAATAGAGGATGACATACAAGGTCTAAAGGTATTATCGGATTGTATTAAATCACAGAAGAAAGGATTAATGCAGCAGCTATTAACTGGTAAGACAAGGGTAAAAGTAAACAAATAAAGAAAGACCTATGACAAGTGAAGAGTTATATGAGATACTGAACAATTTTGGTGAACAAAACTTACACCGACTTGGCTTTGAAGAGAAGGATGGATTCTGGATGCATCCTAATTCTACTCGAAGATTTCAAGTAAGCGATAAAAGATTATATGTATATATCAATGAACTAAATGTTGGAAGGTTAAATGCAGCTTTTAATGATCCTGTCAAGCTGTATCAAACCTTTATCGAAACGGAAATTCTTCCAACTGAAACTCACTTTCAGTTCTTAAGAGAACAGGGCTTGGAAGTGTGAAAGTCTTTAATTCACATATAATCGGGTTTAAAAATGGATGAACTTAAAAATAGTATAATTAAAGAGGCATTTAGGATTGAAGAAGACACAAATCATAGTGCCAGATGCCATTTTAATGCAGCAGCTAGATGGGAAAGCGTACATTATAAAATAGGGTTGCCATCTGTTATTGCTGTTGCTTTATCAGGTGGAGCATTTATAGGGGAACAAACAGCAATTGGGATAACCTTGGCTGCTATTTCAACAGGATTGACGACCACTTTGACATTTCTAAAGCCATCAGAAAAAGCAGAGACTCATAGTATTGCAGGAAACCAATATTTAAGTCTCAGAAATCAAACAAGGATATTTCGCGAGGTAGATCTTTTAAAATCTTTCGATGTGGACGAAGCAACAACTCAGATAAAAAAGTTGGCAATTGAAAGAGATGATTTAAATCAAAATTCTCCATCATTTAGTAGGAAAGATTACGAGAAGGCTAAGAAGAGTATTGAAGGTGGTGAAACGACACATGGGGTAGATAGCTGATGACAGTGAATGGCTATCTTACAAGTATAGCAAAGAAAGCTATAATTAGAGATCAAGAAAAAAAAAGTATTGAGACATCTATTGGTGCATTAAAAAACCGAGTTGAGCAGTATTTTGGTTCTAATGTTAGCAATCATTTTCAGTTTGGTTCATCTGTGAGAAAAACAATGCTACCTCGAAATTTGGATATTAAATCAGATGTAGATTATATGATTGTATTTAGGGACGATGGCTATCGTCCTCAGACCTATTTAAACCAAATTAGAAGCTTTGTTGAAACAAAGTATTCAAGATCTGAGATTAAACAATCAAATCCATCGATCATACTTTTGTTAAGTCATATAAATTTTGAATTGGTTCCAGCATTATCAAGTTTGATGAGTGTTTGTGAATATCGTATTCCTGATAAATCCTCATCTTATAATGATTGGATTAGTACATCACCACTTGTTCATGATACTAATCTAGCAAACTCAAACAAGGAGTATAATTATCAAATTAAACCTTTAATTCGGATTCTAAAATATTGGAATGCAATCAATAAATATCCATTCAATTCGTATGAATTAGAATGTTTAATCTTAGATTATTTCAACGTGCACCCATTCCTTTTTGAATACTCTAGTTCTAAAACATTGGCAGATTACCTATTCGAATTTATTACAAATTTAAATTTAAGTTGGAATGATCCAGATTGGAAAAGAAATAAAATTACTCAGCTCAAAAATCATGTTTATAAAATCAAGGTTTTAATACAAAGAAACAATGAGTTAGGTGCTGTAACTGAGTTAAAAAAACTAATACCCCTTACATAACTAATAAACAATGGATTGGTATAAAATTATTGAGAGCGTGATACAAATTGGGATTACTGGAGTAGCCGCTTTAATTGTAACATGGTTTTATAGCAAAAAGCAGAGTGATTTAAGCCATGATGAGTTTCAGAGAGATCTATTTAGGGAGCTAAATCATCGTTATGATGCTCTTAATGATAATCTTCACGATATATATGAACTTCAAAAGAAATCTGAATCATCATTAAGTTTAAAGAAGCTTTCAATTAAGTCACCAGAATTACTAAAGTGCCTAAATGACTATCTAAATCTTTGTGCTGAGGAATATTTTTGGTACAAAAAAGGAAGGGTAGATGATGCTGTATGGAAATCGTGGAATATTGGTATGAATTGGTGGTATAGTAAATTGCAACCACTTCAGGAGCTTTGGGATGAGGAGAAAGAAAATGGAAATTTTGAATCCTATTATTTGGAAGCTGGTGAAGACTTATTTGATAGTTCTACAAAAGTCTCCGTAAGATGAATACTCCCTCATACCTAGAAGACCATTCCAGCCAAATTCCAGCTTTAATGCTTTTGCAAAAGATGGGTTTCTCATATTTGAGTCCATCGGAGGTGGATGAGCTTCGTGGTAGTAGCTCCCAGGTATTATTAAAACCAGTTCTGGATGAGTGCCTTCGCAATATAAATCATATCGATTTTCGCGGAAAAAGGTATCCATTTTCTAATCACAATATTACCAGTGCCGTACAAAAGATAAGTGACCTACCACTGGTAGATGGGCTGATTAAAACCAATGAGAATCTATATCACATTCTTACCTTAGGTAGCAGTTTCGAGGAAACTATAGAGGGGGATAAAAAGAGCTTTACACTAAAGTATGTCGATTGGGAGCATCCGGAGAATAACCAGTATCATGTGGCTGAGGAGTTCAGTGTACAACGAGTGGGTAGCTACAAAGAATACCGACCTGACATTGTGCTGTTTGTAAATGGAATTCCACTCGTAGTCCTTGAGAGCAAACGCCCTGATCTGAAAGTAAAAGAAAAGGATCAGAACCCTGTCGAACAAGCAGTATCACAGCATTTACGAAATCAAAAGCATGACGGTATACCAAACTTGTATGTGTATTCCCAAATGCTATTGAGTCTGGCAGTAAACGAAAATAAATATGCGACTACGGGCACTCCTCAAAAGTTTTGGAGTACCTGGAAAGAGAAGTTTGACACGTTAAGTGAAGAAAAAGAATACGAGGATACCATACGTTCTCTTGTTAATCAAAAGCTGCAAGATTCAGACTTTGATAAACTATTCTCGGAACGCTTTAACTACGTTAAATCCTATTTCCAGGCTTTACAAGATCAAGAGCTTTCAATTACCGATCAGGATAAAATTCTTTACGGGTTATGTAGGCCGGAAAGATTATTACGATTTATAAAGCGATATACATTATATGATGCAGGTCTAAAAAAAGTAGCCCGATATCAACAGTTTAATGCTGTCGAAAAGACATTAGAACGAATTCGCCTTTTAGAATCGGGTAAAAGAACGGGCGGTGTAATATGGCACACTCAAGGCTCAGGGAAATCACTTACTATGGTGATGCTTGCAAAAGGGATTGCTTTGGATGGCAGCATCCCTGATGCACGCATCGTATTGGTTACTGATCGAGTGGATTTAGATGATCAGATCTATAAAACCTTTGACGATTGTGATTTGGAACCGGTACAGGCTGCAACAGGCAATCATTTAATATCCTTACTCAGGGAAAAAAAGCGAGCCGTAATAACTACTATCATAAATAAGTTTGAAGCGGTGGTTAAAAAAAGCAAGGTTAAAGAGGACTCACCCAATATTTTTGTGTTGGTGGATGAAGGTCACCGAACCCAATACGGAACAGCCAATATCCGAATGCAGCAAACGTTCCCTAATGCGTGCTTTATTGCGTTTACTGGTACTCCTTTAATGAAGAAGGAGAAGAATACAGCCAGAAAATTTGGTGGTACAATTGATACCTATACCATTAAAGAAGCCGTAGAAGACAAAGCTGTGGTTCCATTGTTATATGAAGGCAGACACATACCACAGCAAGTCAATAAGACTCCCATTGACACCTACTTTGAACGTATTTCTGTGCGCTTAAATGAAAAAGAAAAAGCCGATTTAAAAAAGAAGTTCAGTCGTTCTGAGCAGCTTAATGAAGCAGAGCAAAAATTGATGACGATCTGCTATGATATTAGTGATCATTACTCTAAGACCTGGCAAGGGACGGGATTCAAAGGTCAATTAACGGTGCATTCCAAAACGGCGGCTATCAAGTGTAAACAGTTTCTGGATGAATTTGGGAAAGTGACATCTGATGTGATAATATCTCCGCCAGACACCCGTGAAGGACATGAAGATATAGACGATGATCACACAGATATTGTACAGAAATTCTGGAAAAAAATGATGGAGAGATTTGGCACTGAGAAGGAATACAACAAACAGTTGATATACCGTTTTAAAAGTGATGAAGCTCCGGAAATCATGATTGTGGTTGATAAGCTAATCACTGGATTTGATGCACCAAGGAATATTGTACTGTATATTGCACGAAGTTTAAAAGAGCACAAACTTCTACAAGCAATTGCCAGAGTAAATCGTCTTCATGAAGGGAAAGATTTCGGTTACATCATCGACTACTATGGAATTTTAGGGGAGCTGGATGAAGCATTAACTACCTATAGTGAATTGGAAGACTTCGATCAGCAGGAGCTTGAAGGAACCCTTTCAGATATACATGAAGAGATAGAGAAATTACCGGAGCGTCATTCTCATGTATGGGATATTTTTAAAGGGATGGATAGAAGTTTGGACAGCCAGAAGTATGAATTATTCTTGGATGATGAAGCATTAAGAGATGAGTTTTATGATCGGGTTTCCATCTTTTCGAGGACGTTGAAATTGGCTCTTTCCACCTTTGATTTTGTTCAGGAAACAGATCCTAAGAAAGTTGCAGAGTATAAAGAAGACGCAAAATTCTTTATGAGTCTTAGAGCATCTGTTAAAGCCAGGTATTCGGACGCTGTAGATTATCGTCAGTACGAAAAGCAGGTTCAGAAACTCATTGATACTCATGTCACCTCAAGCGAAATAGTTAAGCTTACCGAACAAGTAAATATATTTGATCGGGAGAAATTTGAGGAAGAGCTGGCAAAAGTAGAAGGGGACGCGGCACGTGCTGATCGAATTGCATCTCGTACCCAAAAAACGATAAGCATGGTCATGGAAGAAGATCCTGCCTTGTATAAAAAGTTCTCTGAAATGTTGATGCAAACCATCAATGACTGGAAAGCTCGTAGACTATCGGATGCTCAATACCTGAATAAGGTGAAAGAGATCATGGAAAAAGTTCGGAGTAGATCTGATAGTGAGGTACCAGAAGAACTTGAAGGGAAAAAAGTGGCTCATGCCGTATATGGGGTAGTGAACGAAGTTCTAAAGGTAGAGGAAGAATCTGTTACATACGGTACAAGCACACCTTCAATGGGTTTAAAAATTGATGAGATTATCCAAAAGCATTTAGTTGTTGACTGGCAACATAAAACTGATGTGAAAAATGCAATGCGACAGGATATTGATGACTACTTGTTTTCACTTAGAAATGAAGGTGTTGAGCTTACTATTGAGGAAATAGACACCATAATTGAGAAATCCATCGAACTAGCAATACGGAATTATTCATGAAAAGTATTACCTATGGTAATCATCAAATCGAATTTGAACTCAATTTTTCAAGCAGAAAAACGCTTGGTTTGACTGTGTATCCCGATCAAACAGTGGTCGTTAATGCTCCATTAGGAACAGAGTATGAAAGCGTAGAAAAGAAAGTAAAGTCGAAAGCTCGATGGATTCTAAAACAACTTCGGCAATTTGAGAAATATTTGCCGAATACAAAGAAAAAGGAATATGTATCCGGTGAAACCCATCTATATCTAGGTAGGCAATACATTCTAAAAATCACGTCTAATTCTGGGGCTTCTAGCCATGTAAAATTGAAAGGAAGGTATTTGAATGTGCAGGTAAATAATAAAAGAAGGGTAGAGGCTACTTTAAAAGAATGGTACAGAGCAAGAGCTAGTATTCATTTCCAGACTATTGTAGAAGATCTGCTTCCAGAATTTGAGAATCACGATCTTAAAGTGAAAGAATTGAAGATTCGTGAAATGAAAAAAAGATGGGGTAGTTGTACTACAGAAGGGGTTATTACCTTAAATAGTGAATTGATAAAAGCACCGAAACGATGTATTCAATATGTAATCCTGCACGAACTTTGTCACCTGATTTATCATAAACATGATGCTAATTTCTACCGACTTTTGAATTCAATGATGCCAAACTGGAAACGTTGGAAAGAAAAGCTGGAGATAACTTTGGCATAACACTTTAAGCTGACTCACTCATGTTAAAAATATTCAAAGGGGTAGAAAGATTACATGTAATTAAGGCCTCTGAAATTCTAAAGCAAAAGGATATAGTAATAAGTCCCAGACAACAGTACTGGGTAAGAATGCCAGATGGCAATGAGTGGCCCTATAAAGAACTTGTAAGAGAATCGGTCTACCAAGCAACTAAAATTATACTAGGAGATGAATTTCAGAGCAATGAAACCAATAGATCGAAATTTGAGAGTCTATACGACCTTGAAATCGTAGATTATAAGAAGCTTCCATCTGTTGAATACTTATGTGAAAGGCTTAAAAGTAATTTCAAGAATATTTGGAGATGTGCGGATTCTGCTAAATGGTATATCCTTAAAAACACAAACCTGTTTACGTTTGATTGGTTTGATTCTGAAGTAAACTACTTAGGTAAAAGAAAGGAGAAAATAGGAAAAGGTAAAATGTCTATATATCCGTGGGTAAATGAACTGAGGATAGGTGATCTTATTTTCGTAATGAGTAAAAATCATTATTTCGGGACAGCCATAGCTAGATCAGAGTATAATTGGAGAGGCCCATTATTAGACATTGGTGGGGGGCGCAAGAAACCCGCTATTAAAGTAGAATATTTACATAAGTTAGATCAGCCAATTCTTCATGAGTTGAAGACCCATAATAGGCCAACCACATTTGCTAACATAGAGCACTATAGTTTTGGGTTATACAATACTCTTAGTTTTTTGAAAGACAGATTGCCGGGTGTATATGAGTCATTGAATGTTGTTGTTCAGGAAGTTGAGTACCCATCAAAAGTGCCAAGTGAAGCACTGGAATATATTGGGCAATCTAATCCTCCATCGTCTATTATAAGTTTTATATCAGATTCTCCAAGTTTTAAGGCTAACGAAGTCGACTACGAGAAAGAACATAGAAGAAATAAAGAAAAAGGAGATTTTGGAGAACGATACTTCGAATCATTGATTGAAAAGAACCCAGATTTAATCGAGTTAGGTAGTCCTATTGCGAATATAGAAAAACAGAAGGATGGGGTTGGATATGATTATATGGTGAACACAGAAGATGGCAACCTGTACTATATTGAAATCAAATCTACTACTAGTTCAGCAAGTACTCCATTTTATATGTCTCATAATGAGAGGTCTTTTATGAAACAAGAATGCGAGAATTATAGGCTGATTAGATTCTACGATCTAAAACAAAAAAGAAGAGAAGGGTCATTTTTTGTACTAACTGCTAATGAGTTAAAATCAGGAGAATTCGATTTCAAGCCTACTAATTTTGAGATTTCCAGAACATTAAGTTGAGTGGCCGTAACTTAATTGTCAGGATCTATTATCTGAAATAGTCATGTTTACTAATCTGAATGCTCAAAAATGTTATTTCTTTTCAACAACCACCAGATCTCCACAAGCTGTCCACTTTTTAAAAATGTAGTTGTCATCATAATGCTGGTGAGGGATAGTTTTCAAGTTTATTATTCCATTAGCCCCTTTTAAGAAGGCATTGAATTTGAGTTCCCATATTGCTTTCTCAAAATCATCGTGTTCGAATATCGTTTCGAGATAAAAAAGATTTTCAACTATTCTGTGCTTCCCAATATGGTTGCTACGAACTGCAATAATTGAGTCAACTTTTTTTTCGCGTTCAATATTGCATTCATTACACAAATCCATTGGTTTTGAATATCCTGAATCATCCATATTTGCTTGATAAGTCTGGATTCTGTGGTCGCTACAGAGGTGGCCTCCGCAATCTGCACACCAATGGTCACCAACTGGAATTAACCAAAGCCATTTATCTCTAGAGTCATTATTGCAGTATTTACATTTCATACGTAGTATTTAAGATTAATATATAAAAATTAATTAGATGAATCCGTTTTTTAAAAACACTTTAAAAGAGAAAGCTGGGCTTTCTCTTAATAATCTCACATATCTTTGAATTCTGGTTCCAATTTAAATTTGTACCTCATTGTCTTGGAGTACCTGTCATAATGTCCCCAATAAAGATTGTCAAGACTTACGCTACCAGGAATCCTATACCCAATTCTTAATGGTTCTGTTTTAGCATTGGGTTGAACAAAGCGAGCATTTTCTCCATTGGTAGGGGCATATAAGTTTCCGTCATCTGTAACTAAGTATTTATTACGGTATTCAAAGAAGTATTCTGCAGGTTCATTTTCCAGATTCATAGCTTGCCACATTACAAGTATTAAGTGATCGTTACCCTGAGTGTCGTAGACGCTAACTACTTGAATTGAGTCACTTCTAGTAATCCATTCACCTGAGTAATAAGAATATTCAAAAAATGTCCATGTATTCTCTTTTCCAACTTCTTCTTTATTCGAACACGACACCAA
Source organism: uncultured Balneolaceae bacterium (assembly GCA_937125285.1). GTDB lineage: Bacteria > Bacteroidota > Rhodothermia > Balneolales > Balneolaceae > UBA1275. Next base: position 69,884 of record CAKZLH010000165.1, read on the forward strand.
AAGAAGTACGATGCTTATAAATAGAAATAGAATTATAGTTAGCTGCTTTATTTTGAGATAGTAGTTGGGGTTGATTGTATTCATGTTGATGTCTTTTGGTTATTTATAGTATGCAATATCCATACCATAGTATGGATAGTCAAGATTATATTTCCTGCATGTTCCTCCATGCATACAAAGGAAGAAATACAAGAAGCTTTATCTGTTGTGATAAAGCGCGAACGAGATCAGAGAGGTTTATCTCAGTTCGATTTAGCTGTCGGCAGTGATCTGCACAGAACAATGATTGAGTTCATCGAGCGTAGAAAGCGAATGCCAACAATACATTCATTTTTAAAGATTGCTGAGGCGTTGGAAGTTTCACCAAGCTACCTCATGCAAGAGCTTGAAAGCGAGTTAGGTAAGAAATAAAAAAGAAGCCCGAAGGCTTCTCTCAACTAGTCACACCATTCGCTGAAAACTCTTCAGCGGGTTTATAATCCGGGCGATCTATAACCCGAATATACTCTCCGGAAGGTTTTAGCGCAAAGTAAGAGACTTCGCCAGTATTGGGATCTTTGAAAGGTATAATACTTTCTATATTTGCGTATGTACGCTCATCTGTCTCATTATGCACAAGGAATAAGGTGGCACTCATCCCTACGAAATGCTCAAGATTGATCCCATCATGAAGCTCCTTTGGCGAGTATTTTTCACCTCGCCACTTCTCCAGGAATTTGCGAAGGGAAGCTTTTTCGTTCAGGCTTTTAGTGAACCGTTTTCCAACTACAAAACACTTACCGTTTTCATCGGTAGATTCAAGCTCGAACATCAAGCTTACTTTTTCTTTAGAACCCCAAGGGGTTTCGACCCGTCCAATGGAAATTGCGTCTACGCACACCCCATGGTGTAAGCCTTCATCCGGAATTGGATATTGGGAAGGATCTTCGATAATTATTAAATCAGACATTTCTGCCTCCAGTAGTTAATTGACGGTAAACCGTCGAGTTGTTATTTGGTTTAAGAATTGTTTGTAAAGCTCAGGGTGGGCCTTTTTGAAAGCTGGAGTATTCAACCGGTTTTGAGTCGAGCTTTTCCAGCTTATAAGTTTCTTACCGACGCATACCAGCTGTTCAGAATCTCCAAGATCCTGTTTGAGCTTTATGCGAAGGTGCTCTTCCATTCTTTCCAGATCGGAAATTCGATCTCTTACTTCTTTTAGCTCGGTGTAATAGCCATAGGCTTTAGGAGTGGCCTCAAGCGTTTTATTCTCCATGCTATCAGGGTAGAGTAAAAGCATATCATCATCAGAGGTTGGTTCAGGTGGAATATCCGCAATGATATGCCGGTTCCACCATGCCACTGCTTTTTCAAAGAGCTCATCAATTAGCTCTTGATTGCGTTGGATAAGAATTGGCTCATGAAAGATGCCAGTGTCTCTTTCCATAATGGCGAGGTACGCATAGGAGTAACCTGTCAGAAACATGTACCACTGAATCTGATACTCCCAGCTTAAGGGATACAGGTTTTCCTCACTTTTAAGGCGCATTGAACTTGTTGACTTTATTTCGAGGACACCGGGAGAACCATGAAGCTCAGAGGAAATGATTTGCCGATCTATATTTCCACGTAGGAAACTAAAATCCGGATGTTCATACGCCTCAGAGATATTGCGGACTTTCAGGCCAGTGGTCTGACAGAATTTTTCTGCAATCACAGGTTCCAAAATATGTCCGAGTTCAGTAATCGGCGTTGAACCTTGCGGTTCTATTCTTCCAGTTTTAATCAGCCAAAGCTGTAGCGGTGTTTGGTACTTTGATTTCCCAAAGGCAGCGGCAAGCTCGCTTCCTCCCAAATATTGTATTCGAGCGTGAACCCATTCTTTAGAAGGGATGTTGTCTAACAGTTTTGTCATAGGATATAGATTGAGATTAGTAGAAATAGAAAAGGCCACAGATTATTCTGAAGCCTTTTCGGATTGGTTTTCTTTAGGTGGAGGAGGTGGAGGTGGTAGAAAGAATTTTAGAAGTTCTTTCACAAGCTCCGCGCTAGCATTAATTAGCTCTGTAGGATCGTTCATGATTTGTTACCAGTAATTATGATTATGATTACCTTAACTATCAGTTTGGGAATGCTCATAGCGCAAACACCTTACTCACGTTTTCTTGATAACGAGCTTGTAGGTGAGGTTCCATCTCGTGGCTAATGTGATTGGTTAACCTGTTGAGCAGCCTCCATTGAGTGATGCGTCCAATTTCTTCTTCTTGAATGCATTGCTCAGCCAGGCGCTTAGAGATCTTGGTACTTACGTTCTCTACGAGTTGTTCATCTACCCGTAGTAGCTCAAGGCGATTGATACGCTCTTGAATCTCCGGGAAGAAGGAACGTGCTTCGGCTAGCTTTTCACCTAAATCATCAAATGAGAATCCTTTGGTGTGACGAGAATAGTATTTACTAAGCACCGTCCCGAATACCATTCCGTTTGAGCAAATTGCTCGGATAGCTCCAAAATAAAAACGAATTCCTTCGCTCTGGTCGTAGGAGTTATGAATGAAGGCGGACAAGGCAATGTCTGACTCGCGATCACGAAGCCGAAGCTCTGGAAAGGTAATCTGTAGTCGCATACGCTCATTGGTTACAAAGGAATGTGAGGCATCCACTTTAAAGCTTTGCCCGCAGGTTGCAAGTTGGCGCAGAAGCGCATCAATGAGCTCAGAGTTGGTCACGATTTTGTAAGTGTCGCGTACTATGGAAATGACCTCGTTCGTGTCTTCCCGAACAATGGCTTTATAACCATTGGACAGAAAGGTATCAGGGTTTTCCAGATTGATAATGGGAGACTGAAAATCGTCGACAGCGACTTTTCGCTCAACCACCGGAAAGCAGAAAGGTTGAAGATTCATTAGAATTGGGTTAAGAGTTAATGGGATTATTCCCATTGTTCTTATACCCAAATATGCCTCAGAATGATGTCAAAGTTATCTTAGAGCATCATTAATTCGTAGTTAAACAGTTAATCAATCACATACCTTGTAGTGGATTTAAAAGCTCAAGTGCTTACTTAATACCTTGAACTTTCATTCTAGCTCGGTGACCAGCTACATACCCTAAGTTTTCAAGTTGTTCATACTCCAAGATTAAAACCTGCGAATCTCCTATAAACACTGGCTCATACCATTGATGTGCTGAGCGGTAAAAGTTTCCAGGATCATTCACTTCAATGGTTGCGGTTTGTCCGGGATCAGGCTCTATGGTATAGTCATCCATTTTTTAAAGAAAAGATAGAATCGGATAATGTCAGCTTACGTCACCGTACTTTGGGGAATTTGGTATAAGAATGGTGAAGGCCATTACGCTTTCACTACTCATAACTAACCTTATTAGCCATGCATACTGTCTCTGAAGTCTCCCTCAAATACCAAACTCAAACATCTTTCGAAGAAAAGCCCGTAATAAGTTCACCGGAACAAGCTCACCGGTTTCTCAAGAAAATCTGGGATTCAGATACTATTGAGCTCCGAGAAGAATTTGTTATTGTCTTATTGAACCATTCCAAAAAAGTGCTTGGGTGGAGTAAAGTTTCGACAGGAGGGCCATTTGCTACTATCGTACATCCAACTACGGTATTCCAACTCATACTCTTAGGTAATGCTGCAAGTGTGATTTTGGCTCACAATCATCCTTCTGGAACTTTAAAACCGAGCCTAGCTGATATTGAGCTAACTAAACGCTTGTCGAAGGCTGGAAAGCTGTTTTCAATTGGCGTAGACGATCACTTAATTCTAACACGCGATAATTATCTATCCTTTCGGGAAGAGGGGTTAATGAAAGAGGGGTAACTCTCTTTTTTTTAGATTATTAATCGCCTATAGGGAGACGAAAAAAAATTGGGAAAAAAATTTTCGGAATCCGTTTTTCAAATCAAAAAGGCTTTTTTCTGAATGAGGGTTTAATGCTTGGAATCTGGGTAGATTGCCGGGAGTATGGGACCCGGCAATTACCTCAAAAATGATATTAATTCGAATTTAGTGTCCCACCAGAAAGTGTTTAATCCGATTGATTAGCTAGCTATCTGCTTGCTCCTTAAGGTACAGGCTGTAGGCTTCTTCAATTTTTCGAAAGTGGCGCTCAACATACCTTCCGGATTTATCTTCCTTCAAAACTTGTTTAAGCTCCTCTGGTGTGGTGATTCAATCTTTTGTTTTTTCATTATCAATCCAGTGAAAAATCTCCCGGCAGTACATACGATCCGCATTTTCTATGACTCATCCCATAAAAGTCCCTTTTTTTCTCATTATATAGATTGCTTTTCTGATTTCACGAGGGGTGGAGGAGCCAGGTTGAAGTCCGAAATCTAACGTTGGGTAGTTTCAAGGCGAAGTTCTTCCACGCAACACGGCCTCCATAATATTTGGGCAATTTGTTGCCGGACGTTTTCAATCATTTCATTCTGCAATACGCCGAATCAGTATGATTGAAGTGTTAAATTTGCTCGCAGTTGCACGATGGCCGTGTTTCATTCAATATGCTTTGATGTCTTTCTCTTTGTGTTCCTTAAAAAGATCTGCTTTTCTTTTAATCTTTATCATTGTTTATTCTCCTTTTAAATTAATGGGGTGGGGGAAGTCCGATTTTCATCCCAAAACATTTGAATTTTGTTTTGAGAAGAATTTCAACTCTTTTGAAGCGATTTTGCCTCTCCTCCACCCCGGTTGTTGTTTTTTATTAGCCAAACAAAGGTTTATCCTGTGTGTCTGGTGGGTATGAAAGCTTACGTTCTACTTTATAGCGGTACATTCCTTTGAGCAATCTCCTTGGAAATCCATGTTTTACTAGGAGTTTGCCTAAATACGCAGCGTTTGTTCCTTTTTGAACCCAATTTCGATCACGCATATCTTGTAATAGTTCAGAACTAGTCATTTCTTGCGTGCTTGCTCCACCCCGGTGCCCAGGCGTATAATGAAGTAAAAGCATTTCCTCCACCCCGCTTATATGAGCGTACCTGATATTATGAGCATTAATTCGTTGAATTTCTTCCCCCTCGAACCAGTACTGAAAACCGGAACGATAGAGTCCATACACCTGTGCCCAAAATAGTGTTCAGTCGATAGGAGTTTTGTAATCAATTTCGGTTACTGTATGAATGAGCATTCTTCGGCTTCCACTCACGTCAGAAATGAGCTGTTCCATGTTTGTGGAGCTTGCAAAACTAGCCCTTCGAACCATGGTTTGAGCAAACCGGCCATACGGTCTGCGCACCTTAATGCTTTGTAGGGTAATAAGTTCTTTTAACTCCGCTTCTTTTGTCCTATTAATTCCGTCTAATTCATTAATGATTACTAGAATATTCTCTGCTAAGTTAATGATAGAATCCTTGTCTAACGGGTTCACCACCGTTGACACCACATACTCCGAAAGTGGTTGAAGCAGGTTGTATAGGAACGTACTCTTACCAATGCCCTGGCCGCCGACTAAAACTAGCATTGTTTGGTTTACCACCTTAGGGTTAACTGCTCCCGCTACCAGGCCAACCATTCATTTCATAAATGTGAAGCGGAAATAATCCGGATCATCGGAAGTTACTGTAGCTATAAGTTTATCAATTTCCGAAGTGCCGTCCTCCTTTGGAAGACTTTTAAAAAAGTGTACAAAGGGATCAAAGGAAGGGCAAAAGTCAGAAGTTATCAAACTGTGTAAGGCTCCCTCTCCCAGTGTGCCTCTTTGGTTTCGAAGGTGGCGTAGAATAGTAGCAAAGCCCCGATCATCGAGTAGCTGCCAGTCAGAGACTCCACGTTTGCGCCATTCCACCATTCCTCGCACTTCATTGTAGCGAAATCCATAATGAAACTGCAAAAACCCTTCCGTTTCTCCTTTATGTCGTACAAACCTGGTAAGTAAGACTTTTTCAATCGTCATTTGTCCATAGGTTGCTCCATCATGTCGATGCCCAGTATCCCATTTTTTTCTGAATAACTTAGAAGCGCGAATGATTCGATCTATAGCAGCCTCATCAAATCCCACAACATTAGCCACTAAAGTAGTCAACCGTAAATCGGCCTTAGACTGATCACCACCATATCGACCAAGATCTCCATAAAGGAACAATGCCCGGAATTCAGCGCCATGTTTTTCATCGCGTTCTAAACGTTCAATATTTCGTTCGTCTTTTTTTGTAAGAATGGCGGTAGTGGGACTGCAGCCTTGAGCAGTCTTGCTACCTGAATGGCCCAACATAGGAAGTATGGTTAACCACTTATCATTTTCAAATTTACGAAGTGGGGTAGGTGTTTCACTCCAAATCTCTCCTGTGATGGTTACGTACCGGCTATGTTCATAAATTTCGATCCCTTTTGTTCCATTCATACTGAAACGATTACTCATGCCTAGAGGCATTTGCCCATTGATCATAATACGGATTCCTTGGCCGCTGGGTGAAATTTCTGTATAGGAATCAAACGTTTTAATGAGTTGCTGGGTGGCATCTGAGATGTGGCCATCTTGAATGCATCCATCAATGTCAATAGCTACAAAAGGATCAGCATTGGTAAGTACAAACCCAACTCCGCTAAAGAACGAAGGTTGTTGGTTGTAGGCCTCGATTACATTGGTAAATGTAGTTCAGGTCGCTGGATTGGTTACACTTGCATATGATCTGTTTGTCTGACGGGGCACTTTTGTTGCTTTGCCGTCTCTTTGTTCCAGTGTTCAGTTCACCCACTGGTCGGTGTTCGTTAGTTCATTAGGAATATGGTTATCTATCATCTTCTCTTAACCTCTATATTTTGATTTTATTTTTTGGACGTGTACATGTATTACATCCCTTTATTAATTCTATTCATTGTTAGAGGATTTGTCAAATTCTAGGTGGAAAAATTTCAATCTTTTTTTAACATAAGGCATGAGTAATCCATATCAAGACTTTTTTAGCCGGAATAATCTCCAAATGAACAAGCCCGGTAAAACATTAGTTGATGTATTAGACTGGCTGGAAGCGTCTGATCTTATGAGGGAGGGAGGATTGGATACTATTCAGTCAATGCTGCATGAGGTACACCAGTTTTCTTTTAAAACACCGGCAGAGTTTGTTGGGATGATCCGGATTTATCTACATGTGTTCCATCGTTTTCCACTTCATACAGGGCTGCGTATAAGCTACTTTAGCCTATGGCAGGATTTTTTGGATAGGTATTATACCGAGTTATCCATAGCCTCTATAAAGGCAGCACAATATATATTGGAGCATCAAGTGAGGTATCTTCAAGTGTATTGTGATGGATACGATGCACTTCGTGTTACTTGTGAAGGGCTAGTCTACCGGATTCAAGCCCTCACTGATCCAGTGCGAAAAACTATTCCCGAAGTAGATAATATAGATGTTCAGTCGGTAAAAGAAGTTTACCAAGTTAATCTTTCCGATCAGGAAGCTCTGGATGTGGCAAGCCAGCAAATTTTATACAACCTTCGAAAATAGGCGAATATATTTAGATGGGTTAGAGAGTTAGATTCAGTGCATACGTGTTATAAGACTACTTTTTGGTAAACCAATATCTAAATGGTTGATGCATTATAGTTAGATTTAGAGGAATTCCTACTCCACTCATACTTTGTTTACCTTTTTCGTCTTTCGGTAAATGAGGGAAATGATGGCTTTCACTCTTAATGGTACCTAATGTTCTAAACCACTTATATAATTGGGTGTTATTTGGATAATATTCCTGCAATGGGGTATTTTTCCAAATATCTTTTGGAAACCAGCAGAAATTGCCGTCAATTACATAAGCATCAAAAGTAGAGTCATTAGACCAGTCCTTAAGCATTTTAGCAAAAGCTCGTTGCTCTTTCATACTGTGTGCTAAAGAGTAGTTCCAAATACTATCCAAACCGAACAAGATTTCTTGTTCCACTTTTGAAATGCCCCCAGCCATTTCGTCGATAATCTTTCCTATCACGATAAGGGGCTTAGCCAATTGAAATTTTCGGTTGTCCAGTTTTTTACCGGATATCGGCATTTGAATATCAGTGGGGATCGATCCAATGGTATTTAGGATAATCTGGGTATGTAAAAGTGGAAGAGCAAGTGCTGAAGTTCTTATTAATTCTTGCTGATGTTCTACTTGTCGGTCAAACTCCATAAACCCATCGAGTTGAATCTGTTTTGGTTTTTCCTCAGTGGGTATGGGGATTGTTCTAGAGGAAAGAGTATCCAGGTTTATTCCCCCAGTTCCACCAAAAGCTTTTGGAGAGTAGGTATGAAGTGTCTGAGAGGATTTCCCAGCTTTTTTAGTATATGTTCCTTTGTAGTTATAGCCACCGTTTAAAAATCGGGAAAGATCATCATGAGTATTTTTAGAGGAAGAAAAATCCTCGAATTCATCAACGCACAATGTGGAAGAACTCAAATCAACAAGTTCTGTCATTGCCGCAACAGTAGCTTTTGTTTTGACTTCCCCGTTAAAAGAAAGAGCAGCAATAACATCAAGAATGGTGGTTTTTCCACTTCCTTTAATTCCTTGGAAATGTAAGTAGGGATAAGCGGGAAATGCTTTGTAAAAATAAGTTCCAAGAATCCATGCAGTAAGAACCGAATACCATGAATCTTCTTTGAGGTATATGTAACGCTTTATGAAATCCAGAGTGGATGTAAACAATTCATCAAATGGAACAATGCGTTCTTCCTGGATCCTTTGAATAATATCTGGTGTACAGACTGTACGAAATGGCTCAAAATGTCGGAATTCAACAAATTCAAAAGCCTTCAGATCGTTAACCGAGAGAATACGAAAAGGATTAGATATCGCCACCGAGTCTGCATCACCAATCTGAAAGAAAAACCTATTTCCCTGAATATCTTGGGCGGGGTCAATTTCTGGAATCCTTTGAGAACGAGCAGCATTATATGCTTTTTTAGAAGGGATATCTCCAGGAATCAGGGAATGGGAGAATTTTCTGATTCTGTTTTCAAAAGCCTCAATCCCATATTTAGCCAAGAAATCCTCGGCTTTTTGTTTACCAAAAGCGCCTGCTGAATTGATTCGATATACAGAAATGCCAGCCTTAAGACAAAGCTCTGCAAACGGATAGATAGAATAATCAAAAGTGACTCCTTCATGATCTGCAAGTAGGTAAACATCTGTTTCAGAAAGCAAATCAGAGTAATTGAAATGGGAAAGTTCATTTTGACTTGGCAGAGAGAGGGCCTTTATACCTTGCTCATTGAAATAATCGGCCACTAAAGGATCCCAGGTTACCAATACCGAGGTAGGATTTTGTTGGAGAATATTTGGATGAATTCGTTGTACCCCATAGGATTCCCATTGTATTCCTATTTCATTAATAACGACATCTCGGGTAGCAATGCAGTATCCTGCCGAAGACAAACAATGGTAACGTAGAATATTATCCGAAGCATCTCCTTCTTTCCACACTCTCATTGACTTATATCCGTCTATCAAGTTAGCATGGTTGGAGGGGGTGTCACAAAAGTCAGCTACTCTTGTAAAGCTTGTTTCATAAGTTTCAGCAACCGCTAATCCATCAGGTTCAGTTATTCCATATATGAGATCTAAAAGCTCAGATACTGGTGTAAGTTTATTATCTACTTCGATATAGTCCTTTTGATATCGTAAAGAACGCTTATTGCCAAAACGATCAATAAAATTCAGGTCAATGGGATACTCTTCAAGAAAATAGGCCTCCTGATCAAAGTCAGGAAAAGTAATACGTACAAATTCACCTTGTTTCTGAGTGGAGAGGAGCTTTTTATGTGCCTTTTTGAAATTAATACCCATGAGGCTTCTCCAGTAGGTTGGTAATTATTTCATCGGTGAGGGGATCTCCATCTTTAGTGTGGACACGTAAATATCTTAGCAGTTGTTGGAAGAACCCAGTGACTTCTGCTTGAGAATATGGACGGTCGGGATGCGCAAAATGAGCTACTACTAGTTCGACAGTCTTTTCACCTACCGTATTTTTAATGGAGCTTAATAGCCCGGAAAACTGGGTTCGATACCCTTCCTCATCAGGGTATGTGACTTCGACATGAAGTCCAAAACGGCCAGTACGTTTTAAAGCTGGATCAATGTCTTCAAATAAATTGGTAGCAGCCATGCATAGTACACCTTCATTGTCATTTGCACCACTCAACTGGGTAAGCATAGCATTTATAGCATCATTTTGGTGAGCTTCAGCACTTGCTTGTCTATTACCCAAGCTATCGATTTCATCAAAGAATAAAAGAATGGGACGAAATAGCCTTGCCTTTTCAAAGAGTGAGGCAATATTCTTGCTTGTATCTCCAACATACTTAGATTTGAGTTCTCCAAGATTGACTTCCATAAACAATACATTGAGTTCATTAGCAATCGCATTTGCCAGAGAGGTTTTACCTGTTCCCGGTTTTCCATGTAGCAAAATTCCATTAGCCTGAATCTCGGGTAGATCTTGACGGTATATTTCAGGTTGTATCGAAAATAGGAGTTCTTGCTTTAGTTGGTTATAGATCTTTTCGGCCCCATATAGTTCATCAATAGTAAGAGTGGGTATCGTAATGTTAAGCTCCAGTTCACACAACGGAGTAACTGATTTTAAAGCTTCCTCAAAGTCCGAGGATATGATAAATGAGGAAGTTTCAGTTGAAGTTTGTTTAATACGATGTCGTTGATGTGCGACAACTTTTTCGATAAAGGTCTTAATATCTGCTCCTACAAAGCCAATTATACGATTGGAGAGGTCTTTCAAATACTGGTGTGTAATCTGACTAGTATCTACTTGTAGCTTTTTAACTAGAGAACCAATTATCTCAAATCTGCCAGTAGAATCGGGTGGGGGAACGGCAATTTTCGTGTCAAAACGACCGGAACGAAGTACAGCAGTATCTAACTCGGATATATAGTTAGTTGCAGCAATGACCAAAACATGGGGTGCACGTTTTTGGGGGTCGAGTTCTTGCAGTAAAGTATTTACATTTTCCTTGTCGTGGGTGCTCATACCGGAGCGATGCCCGGCTATGGCATCAATTTCATCGATAAAAAGAATTGCTCCCTGAGAATAAGAAGCAGCTTCTTGAAATTTCTCTGCGATTTTTAGTGAGGTTTCATGAACATAAGGAGAGCCTATGCCTTCCAAGTCCATTCGAACTAAAGGAAGATCCAAATCATGGGCGATAGCTTTTGCAAGCTGAGTTTTACCTGTTCCAGGAGGACCGTACAAAAGGACACCACCTACTGGAGTTGGATCGGAGTATAATTGTTGATTAAGAAAGTCGCTGAAAGGATGAATAACCTCAATAAGAAGACGTTCAATAACAGTATCTATTCCCTTAAGCTCATTTAGTGAGCTTTTGGAAAAAGGTCTCCGGGATCTTAAAGGAGGATAACTGGTTAGCTGTGGATCATTGATTGGATTAACCACAGACTCTAAGGAACCTGATTCTTCTGATTTTTCCGACTTATTGTCTTTGTTTGATTCTGAAGGTCGAGGCAGATAATTCCGTTTGATTTCAGTGTTGTATGTAAGAATACCGGCTTCCATTTTGGGTGAAATCTTACTTACTTCAAACACAAGCCCTTCTACATAAACCTTTTGATTTTTGAATACGATAACCTTGTCGTCTATCTCATGGGTGATGAGAGGAAATTCCGGATCATCATCATTTTCATCTCCTTCGGTTTTTATTTCTTGTAGGGAAACCTTGTTAATAAATGAGAGGCTCGGAAAAGAAAGAAATCCGTATTCTTTATCATCACAATAAAGTTTGCTCCATGAGTCATCAACGATTACGACTTCTTGTTGATGGTACTTGGCATGTACAGGTGCAATTCGCCCCTCTATGTGTTTGTCGGTTTCCCATTCTATTCTACATTCACGGCCATACTTAGCTTGAGACTGTATAATGAGTCTTGGGCTTACCCCAATTCCTTCAAAACCGGGAACATAAATGATTCGGACTTTTTGCATGGCCGCAACCTATATGTTGTTATTGTGATTTATGTGACCGTAGGGGAAAAATCGTGCCAATTAAGAACTCAAGTTTATTTTAAGCTACATCAGAGTCCTTTTTTGAAAATATCATTCAATATAATGCAAGCTAGTGTAGTACTGCCATTTCTTCAGGCTCTATCATAACAAAAATGAGCTTAAGCCTTCAAACCTAATAATTATGGCTTTATTCAGAGCTAATTTGGTTCATTTTGATTTGAGGAATTACATTCCAAATATCATTTGCATTATAAGCGTTATCAATTCAGAATCCAGCAATTCAAACATGCCAAATACCAAAACAATTTACACTAACCCAAGAGATGTAATTGCGCAGATTTACAAGATTCTCTTCACCCAGTCTGATTGGAGTGAACCACAAAAGAAAGATTTTCAACGTTGGAAGAAACGAACAAGCCTTGATGAAAAAGATAATGAGTGGTTCCAGAGGCTATTCCGAGAAATATTAGTAGGTTTATCAGATCAGTTTCCTATCGTAACTAAAGATGGTGTCAATTTTATAGCCAAGGAAGCGGATTTATATTCAGGGCAACTATTTGCTTTTACAATCTCTCATCCTCTTTGGTTTAAAGTTCGGCCTTTTTTTGCAGGTTGGATTATTGAATATCACAAGGAGAGTGTGGATAAACAGGAATTGGCGATTAACACCCTAAGTAACCTACTGCATAATTGGAAAGACTTTGAGAACCGTCTAGAGGAAGAATCTGTAACCTTTGAGAGAAAACTAACTGATTTATTTGGGAAGTACTGGTATTTACCATCTCAGGCAAATAGCGAAGATGAGCAACGTATTATTTTACCAATAGAAAAACTTATGACACGAATCGAACTAATCATTCAAGCTGACAGTACGCATGATTTAATCGAAAGAGTCTCAGAGGCAGATAGGGATTACAATGGAGTTAAAAAAGCAGTGTACAAACTAAAGAAAGGCAAACCTATTTCAATTGAACAGCTTAGAAAACTAAGGAAACTACAAATGGGTAAGTACTATGAAATGGGTGAATATTTCAAAGACTGTGCTAATGGATTTTATATTACTGCGTTACTTGTTTCATCTGTAGTCAGTGAAGCTATTACTGAGCTCTCTAAGTATGATCCCTCTTTAAAGGATACTTTATGTAAGCTTTCAATTGAGTAATGTCCATTACTTGGTCTAAAGTTTTAGCGCGTTTGAAAGTATTATTAGCTCAGCCAGATTAATGGTAGATAAACTAAAACTAAACTTATCAATATGTTACATTCGAATAACATCAAACAAGCTAACAATGACCGGCAATCTGATCATCCTGATCCAGGTGGAAACTGGCCAAGCACTACTGGTGAACCTTCCGGTTCTGGAAGAGGTAACGGTATCTAATAATTCAAAAAGGATGTGTAAGTAATTTTGCATCCTATTCTATTTCAAAACCTTAGTCACCCAAGCCCGGCTTACCCCGAACTTTCGAGCAAGCTCGGCTTGGTTTTTTACTTTACCAGAGTCTAGTAATTTCCTATAAAGCTTAGCCTGCCGGGCCCGTGTATTTTTCATATCGGTCCTTGCAGGTTGGTTAACATATTTTCGTGTTAACTCCGTGTTCGCATGATCAAAAAAAGGAAGTGATTTTTGGAGCTTTTTTAGGTCAATTTCAAAACGAGTGCCATTAGAACCGCCTTTTATAACCCCAATAGGCCATTTTATTTCGAACAATATTCGCAAGTTTGCAACTGCCGGGGAGCTTCAAAAGCCTCAGATCTATGATCCGGGGCTTTTTTCGTTTAGGCCGATCAACGACCGATCGGATCGGTCGTTTGGTTCTGCCGAAGGCATCCCTTTGGGAGAATCCAACCCGGGGAGCCAGGCCTATCAAAGATGCGAACATTCACAGTGTTCGCATTTTTTTTTTGAAGTTGAATCATTACGCCTTTCATAGAGTCAATCCTTGAAAAATCGGTCATAATCATGATCATTTTCAAATAAGCTTCCTCAGACTCATAGCATAAAAGGGGAGTGTTTGCTGGATTATCTCTCCAATGTTGCCTAACACGTTAAAAGAGTATACTTTATTTTGTTATCGTTAACACTAATCTATACCCATCATTTTGAGTTCAAACGTTACATTAAAAGAGATAGCACAAGAATTAGGTTTGTCTACTATGACCGTATCGAGGGCTATTAATAATAAGGGTAATGTAGAGAAGGGTACCAGAGATAAAATATTGGCGAAAGCTAAAAGTATGGGCTATACCCCTAATTATTTAGCGAAGGGCCTTGTTTCAAAAAAGACTTTCACTATTGGAGTCGTTATTCCGGAAATATCTCATTCTTTCTTTCCTGAGGCGTTAAGAGGAATTGAGGAGGTAGTCTATGAGGGTGGGTATCAACTGATCCTGACTCATTCTGCTGAACAATTTGAAAGAGAGAAGAAGGCTATAGAAATGCTAAAATCTAAGAGAGTAGATGGCATAATGATATCCAGTTCTCAGACAAAGAATGATTATAGCTATTACGAATCACTGAAAAACAGTGGCATTCCTTTTATTTTTTTTGATCGATGTATCGAAGGTTTGGGTGTAAGCTGTATTAGTGTGAATGATAAAATTGGTTCAAAAAAAATTACACAACATCTAATCGACCACGGCTACAAAAAAATAGCTCACTTATCAGGCCCTATAAATGTATCGATTGGAAAAAAGCGATTCGAGGGTTTTGAAGAGGCTATGGAAGAAAACGGCTTGGCAATTAATGATAAGTGGATAGTAGAATCGGGATTTCAGGAAGAAGGTGGTAAGTTAGCTATGGAAAAGATATTAAGTGCTCCAAGAAAGGATTGGCCTGAAGCGATATTTGCCGTAAATGACCCATCTGCTTTTGGGGCGATAGAGGCTCTGAAAGGACATGGTCTTTCAATCCCTGAAGACATGGCAATTGTTGGCTTTTCAGATGATATAAGAGCTGAGCTTCTTTCAACACCACTCACGACCGTGAAACAGCCGGCCTACCGGGTAGGGAAAAAGGCAGCTGAAAAGCTCATCAGTATTATAACCAGCGATACTGAGCACGCTGAGAATATTGAAGTACTTACCGAATTGAGAATCCGAAATTCCTGCGGAGCTCATAAGTGATTTTTTTTCTTTTATTTGAGCTAGATTAAGCAAGATTTTATTTCAGTCTACTTTTTTGTTTGACTATTAATTGAAGAGAGTTATATTGGCTTGAAATGTTAACGATAACATAGCTTGATCAATTAGGAAAGCGCTTTTAGTGCTTATTATTTTCTGTGAATGGGCAAATTAGAGTTAACGATATCACATAGTGTTTCTCTGAAATAAAATTCGTTAAAAACATGAGTAAAGTAATTAGCTATCTATCTTCTATCGTAATAGCTCTACTATTAACTTCTGGATTAAGTGCGCAGGTAACAGTTTCCGGAACAGTTACAGATGCCAGCGATGGTGAGACCTTGCCGGGTGTTAATGTTATAGTTAAAGGATCTCCTACTGTCGGAACTTCCACTAATGTTGATGGCTATTATGAGCTGAGGGTTCCACAGGTAGCTGATACGTTAATATTCTCTTACCTGGGATACGAAACTATGGTTGTACCTATCCAGGGAAGACTCACAATTGATGTTGAATTATTAGCCGCGATTCTCAGCGGTGAGGAAATTGTTAAGGTAGGTTATTCTTCTCAACGACAAAGGGATGTAACCGGCGCTATTTCAACAATAACCTCGGAGGATCTCCAAAGTGTTGCCCGGACTTCTATTAATCAAATGCTTATTGGTACTGCAGCCGGTCTGAACTTACAAACAAGGTCGGCTCAGCCTGGTGGTGGGGTTAATGTTAATATCAGAGGTGCTTTATCACCCAACGGTAATAACTCACCACTATACGTAATTGATGGTGTCCCGATAACAAATAACTCATCTTCTGTAGCTGGATTAAATGATAATGAACTCGGCTTTTTTGGAGGGGTTGACAGAGATCCGCTTAGTTATCTCAATCCAGGAGATATTGAATCTATAAATGTTTTGAAAGATGCAAGTGCAACGGCTATTTATGGCTCATCAGCGGCTAATGGAGTAATACTGATCACCACTAAATCAGGAAGGTCGGGCGAGATACAAGTGGATTATAGCGGTAGCCTTAGTAGTCAGATTGTAACTGATTATTTCCCTATGCTGAACGCCTCACAGTTTATGCAGCAACAGGATCGTTTGGCATATGACAGATACTTATATGATAATAGTCTTGCTCCATATGGAAATGCAGATGCGAGTTCAGCCCAGCCGTATAACCGTCTATTTACCCAGCAACAAATAGATCAGGCTGGAGTGGGTACCGATTGGTACGATCTGATCATAAGAGACGGTCTGATAAATGAACATAATCTGGCAATATCCGGAGGGGATGCAAACACCAAAGTATACTCATCCTTTAATTATCAGGATAACAATGCTGTTTTGAGGGGATCGGCCTTAACAAGAATAAGTGGCCGTCTTAATATTGAGCAGATTCTTTCTGATAGAATAAAATTGAATTTAAAGTCGACTGTAAGTCGCCTTATCGGTAATAACAGCTCAACAGGAGGTAATTCAGGTGGCTCTGAAAAGTTTAATATGATACAGGCTGCTTATGCTTACAGTCCTACAGTTGATGTATTTCAGCCAGACGGTAGTTATTCGTCAACATTCGATCCCCTGATCATGAGCCCAGCTGCTTTTCTTGCAATTACTGATAATACCGAAACCACAAAAATATTTGCGGCCCCTCAGTTAGAGGTTAAAATCAATAAATGGCTAAACTTTAATGCAGTTGGGCAAATAGATTACGAGTCAACAAACAGAAACTTTTACCTGCCAAGAAGCGCCAATAATGCCCAATTAATGGAAGGTATGGCTCAGAAGAATGATAATACTATAGAGAACTATAGTACGGAAGCCTATTTAACCTTCTCAAAGCCAGTAATGAATGGTGACTTAAGTATGG
This sequence comes from uncultured Balneolaceae bacterium, assembly GCA_937125285.1. Lineage (GTDB taxonomy): Bacteria > Bacteroidota > Rhodothermia > Balneolales > Balneolaceae > UBA1275. The sequence continues at coordinate 86,831 of CAKZLH010000165.1, forward strand.
TGTTGGGAACGGGTTATTATGAGAGTAGTAGCGAGGGTTTTAGTTTACAAGCAGTGGGCTTTTTCACTGATGCATTTAGAGACAACAATGTAGGTGTATCCAGTGACTTATTGAGGAATACAGTCAATTCTTATCGTAACGCTCGAACAAAGCTTTCGCAGTTCTTCAGGGCAAATTACAGTTACAGAGACAAATATATATTTTCAGTTGTTGCCCGAAGGGATGGATCCAGTATTTTTTCTGAAAATAACCGATATGGCATCTTTCCCGGAGTTTCAGCAGCATGGATTATTTCCGATGAACAGTTCATGAAGCCTCTAAAAAGCCTGAACAATTTGAAGATAAGAGTGGGTTATGGGTTATCAGGAAATGAAAGTATTCTAAGTGGTAATACCCTCCAGTTGTACAGCCCGGGTTATCCGTTCATAATAGGACAGACACGATTTAACGGAATAGCCTTATCACAAGTCGCTAATCCGGATCTGACCTGGGAAACGATAAGTACGCTTAACCTAGGGTTTGACTTCGGGGTAATGAAAAACAGAATAGTTGGTAGCCTCGACCTATTTCAAAGGACTGCGAATGATCTTCTGGATTTCAATATACTACCTGCAAATAATGCTGTTGGTTTGGTGGCTGATAATGTAGGATCAACACGAAGTGAAGGAATAGAGTTAGAACTGACCACAGCGAATGTACTGAAGAACGACTTTTCATGGTACACTACCTTTAATGCCTCATACACCAAAAGCTTTTGGTTAAATAGAAATCCGGAAGTTGCTTTACCAGCCTTTGTTGGTGAAAATGATGAATTAGGTACTATCTACGGTTGGAAAACAAATGGCATCATACAAAGTGTTGATGACATACCCGGACATATGCCTAATGCTAATCTGGGTAACATTGAATATGTCGATATTAATAATGACGGCCTACTGAACAGTGATGATGTAGTAAAACTTGGTAACAGCACTCCTAGATGGATATTTGGTTTTAATTCCGATTTCAAGTACAAAAACTTTGACTTAAGTGTATTCTTATACGGTAATTTCGGTTTTCAGCTTTATAACAACTTCGCCCCGAATGTTTTTACTATCTCACAGGCTACAAATCCATCAAACACGACTATTTACGCCAGAGACATCTGGTCTGCAGATAACCGGGAGGGTACCTTCCCCGGTATAGCACCTAATCCATATGACGGGAACAACCCGGCCAGCAATGATTTCACCCTGGAAAATGGTAATTTTGTCAGACTAAGTAGTATAAATCTCGGCTACACACTTCCTTCCTACTTCACAGGGTCGATAAAATCTATACGACTGAATTTCTCGTTACGGGATATTGCAACTTTTACAAACTACTCAGGTTTTGACCCGGAATTTTCTGAAGTAAATCCATATCCATTCGCCTATTCGGCTACACTGGGTGTAGATATAAAATTTTAATCCATATTAACAGATCATTAAGCAGAGTCATGAAAGATATAGCAGACAGAAAATATATTCTTCTTGTGCTTTTACTAAGCATGGTGACAACCACAAACTGTTCCGACATTCTGGAGCCAAGGGTTTATGGAGATCTAACACCAGAAACTTTTTTTAAATCTGAATCAGATTTCAGAAATGCTGTAGTCGCATTATACAATCCATTTTCTACAGATTGGGGGACTGTGGATGCAGGTGCCAATACTTGGTACGCTTCATTGTACAATGCGGATCCAAAGACATATCTCATGCGGAGTATGATAACAACGGATGAGATGTTTAGTCCATGGGTTCCAGACTTTACTGATTTTAATTTCGGTCCAGCCACCATGGAAGGGTTCATTGCCTCGACGTATGCTAAAATAAGGTATGTAGCCAGGGCTACTGATGTAATTGATAAGATTGAAACATCAGATGCGGACGTGCCCGAAAGTATCAAGGCGATTTATATCGCAGAGGCTAAAGCACTAAGAGCCTGGACTATGTATATCATTTATGACTTTTATGGTCCTGTCAATGTAAAGCTTGATCCAGAAACATTGAGTGATACTGAGATCACCCCCAGGTTATCAGATGAAGATTATATAGCCGCAATGATAAAAGATCTGGAAGAGGCAATACCTGATCTCCGTGACCAGTATAACAATGACCCTTCCAATTGGGGACGTATTTCCAAAGGCACAGCACGAATGGTTTTGCTAAAAATTTATATGCACAAAAAGCAGTGGGATATGGCGGAGCAAACGGCCAGAGACATCATAGCGATGAACTACTCACTAATGGATTACTACCCGGATGTGTTTAACGTAGATAGAAATAATGAGATCATATATGCGGTTCCGGCAAATGAATCATCCCCGAATTTCTATACACAGGAAATCATACCGACAAACTTCGTCAGAAGTGGATCGTTTACCAGAAGTCCCGGTTGGTATGGTTTTTGGATACCATGGGATTTCTATGACAATTTTGAGTCTGGTGATGAACGGTTAGACACTATTCTTGATAGTTACCAAAATTCAAGAGGAAATACGGTTAACAGAAATAGTGGTCTTCAGGGTGCTATTCCTTTGAAATATACAGAGGGGGTTTCAGAAGGAGGGCCAGGACACTCTAATGATCAGGTGGTATTTCGATATGCGGAAGTTCTTCTGTCTTTAGCAGAGGCAATTAATGAACAAAGAGGCCCTGCAGATGCATATCAGTATGTAAATCAGGTACGTGAGCGGTCAGGATTATCACCTTGGGGCGGTCTCAGTGAAGATCAATTCAGAGACTCAATCCTGGTAGAGAGGGGCAGAGAATTATATGCTGAGGGTGTAAGAAGGCAGGACTTGATCAGACACGGGAAATTCATTGAATATGCTCAAGCAAGGGGAGCAAATGCACAAGCTCACCAAACTCTTTTCCCAATCCCATTAAGTGTGATTATTCAGGGAGAAGGCATAATTGAACAAAATCCAGGCTACTAAATGCCACAGCTTCCTATAAAAATTTCTAAATATAAACCTGAACCCCATAAATGGAATAAATCATGAAAAGATTGCCACTATTTATAATTATAACCCTAATACTGTCTGCAGGATCTTATCTAAAGGCGCAGGACGTCATTGCTGAAGATAATGCAGGTAACTACACTGTTGAACAAATCGAATCACTTGAAAATTTAGGTAATGGATTTGGACAATGGATGAAGACTGTAAACGGCGACGACGCAAGCGTGACAGTAAAAGATGCCACAGGTGTTGGAAGCAATGGAAGTGTCATCAATACCTCCGGCAAAGCGTTTGTATTGATCGCATCAGACTCAGATCAATCCGGAAATCAAGTCTCCCTGGGAAGAGAGTTTTCTGCTGCCCTTAACAACGGTGATACTCTGACGTTTCAACTATCCTGGAATTGGGCTGACGGCCTTAAAGGTTTTACGCTCTATGACGGCGGTTGGGACTCCGCAAGCACATCTATTAATATAGATTTTGATAAATCAGGCTATTACGTAAATGGCGACTCTGTTGAAGCGCATGCAAGTCAGGATGATTGGGATACATGGAGACCAGAGGGAGTAGCTCTTTCCATTGTAATTGTTCAAAATGAACAGAATATCGATTACAAGGTTACAGCGATCACTGAAGAATCACATGTTGATTTCAGTGGAACTGTAGAAGATGCTTCAGCGGATCGCATCATGTTCTACAACTACTATCAGGCAGATTGGAACACGGATGATAGGGGAAGTATGTTTCTAAATAATCTCAAAATTACAGCTAGTGGAACTACGACCAACAACGAAGAAGAAAATGTTGCACAAGCTTTTGAGTTGTCTCAAAATTTCCCAAACCCATTTAACCCAGCTACAAATATCTCATATACACTTGATAGACAAACAAACGTCCGTCTTTCAGTATACAATATGCTAGGTCAGGAAATACAGGTACTTGATCAGGGTTTTAGAGCACCCGGTAATTACTCTGTTAACTTTAATGCTTCTGGTCTCAATTCCGGTATGTACATATATCAACTGCAAACAAGCTATGGTAACATTACGAGAAGGATGATGCTTATTAAGTAAGCTAATTTTAAGGTATGAGATGGTTGTAGTCATCTCATACCATTTATTTCATTTACCTAAAATTATCATGAGATCATTAAACAATTTTGCCCTTTTCAAACTCATAATCACTATTACAGTGTTGATTTTAGGATGTCATAATCAATCTGTATCCGTCGACGATGAAGTTTCCAATGATGTTAATCCTGAATTCATCATGGGGGTTGACTTGTCTTATGTAAATCAAATACTAGATTTTAATGGTGAATATAAAATTGATGGCCAGGTTGAGGATCCATATGAAATTTTTGCAAAAAAGGGAGCAACAACAGCAAGGTTTCGTCTATTTCATAACCCTAGCTGGTTTAAGGATATTTATGGGGAGGAGACTCAGTTATATAATGATTTGGAGGACGTAAAACTTGGAATAGAACGGTCTCAAGAAGCTGGAATGTCCGTTCTACTGAATTTTCACTATTCAGATATATGGGCTGATCCTGGTAAACAAGAAGTTCCTTCGGCATGGGAGGGAAAAGAATTTAGAGCCGTTGTAGACTCTATTTACCAGTACACTTTCAATTCTCTTCAATATCTAAGCCAAAATAATGCCTTACCTGAGATGGTTCAAATAGGAAATGAAAACAACTGTGGCTTAGTCCATCCTTATGGAGATGTTTGTGGCAATTCCAACTGGAGCCAACTTGGAGAGCTGATTAATAGTGGAATAAAAGCCGTTCGGGATATTGAAAATTTGACTGGAAAGGAGATAAAGATAATTCTACATGTTGCTCAACCCGAAAATGTAACAGATTGGTTTAATAGCCTCATACAAGATGGCGAGGTTACAGATTTTGATGTTGTTGGTTACTCGTACTACACCAAATGGTCAGAGATTCCTTTATCAAGAATAGCGGCTTTTACTGAGAACTTCAGGCTCGTCTATAAAAGAGAAGTAATGATCCTGGAAACAGCATACTCATGGACTACAGACAATGCAGATTCATATGGCAATATATTTGATGATCAAAGTTTGATCAACGGATATCCGGCAACAAATGAAGGACAGAGACAATTTATGATCGATTTGGTCTCACAAGTCAAAAAGGGTGGTGGACAGGGAGTGTTTTATTGGGAACCTGCATGGATCACCTCCGATATGAAAGATCTTTGGGGAACGGGTTCGTCCTGGGAAAACAATGCCCTTTTTGACTTTGAGGGTAATGCAAATATTGGCTTTGAATACATGTCTCATGATTATGATAACATGTAAGAAGCACTTTATGATCAGTGATGCAGTATTCGGTGAATATCAGGAGTAGTCTACAAAAATCAGACTCGATTTTTATCTGCAAATCAAAAGCATCAACAAACTACTAGCAGTAATTAGTATATGTTTTCAAAAATATCCCAATTGTGTTCGCTGTTCTTCCTATTGCTCATATTTCTGCCGGGTTGCAGATCATCAACAGATCCTGTTTTAATAAATACGGAGTTCAACTTTAACAACGACTGGGAATTTGTAAAAGATATTGATCCAACGATAAGTATAGAATCATTGGGAAAACCGGTGCCTGGAGTAGAATGGGATTCGATACGAATACCCCATACCATGAATGTTGAACCCCTGATCATTACGAAGCAGCAGTGGCAGGGTACCGGATATTATCGTAAGCAATTCAATCCTGATAAAGCCTGGGAAGGAAAGCACATTACCCTGAAATTTGAAGGGGCTATGCATGAGGCAGAGGTATATCTGAACGGAGTTAAAGCAGGCTACAATGCTGGTGGTTATTTACCCTTCACTATCAATATTTCTGACGAGTTACGCTTTGATCAGGAGAATACCTTGTTGGTGAAATTAAATAACGAGGATAATCCTCAAATACCCCCCGGAAAAGCCATTGATGTACTCGATTTCAACTATTACGGGGGCATCTACCGGGATGTGTATTTATCTGTTAAGGATCCCCTTCGAATATCGGACCCTATAGAAGCAGAACGTATAGCAGCAGGCGGCATCATGGTGTCGTATGAGGACGTTTCTGAGAGTCAGGCTGTGGTTTCTGTTCAGGCAGATATTGAAAATGGACGAGATCTGGATGAAGAGATTGAAATACGTTTCGTCCTTCAGGATGAAAACAATAATACGGTAGCTGAATCAACTTCATCTGCTGTAGTAGATTCGGGATCTAATGTACTGCATACTGAAAGACTCATGGTTAAAGATCCAATTTTGTGGTCCACGGATAAACCATACCTCTATACGCTTACCGTTCAACTGTTTGATGAAGATGACCTCATTGATAGTGATCAGCAGAAGATCGGTATAAGGACATTTGGATTTGATGATGACAATCAATTCACCTTGAATGGTGAGCGATTGTATTTGCGAGGAACGAATCGCCATCAGGAGTATCCTTACATCGGGTATGCACTTTCAAATGAAGCTCAATACCGGGATGCATACAAAATAAAGAAAGCCGGGTTTAACTTTATCCGTACTGCCCATTACCCGCCTGATCCGGCTTTTTTGGAAGCTGCAGACGAACTGGGACTGTTATTCATGAATGCGATACCAGGATGGCAATTCTATGATGATGGAATTTTTGCAGAACGGGCTTTTATGGATATACGAAAAATGATTCGACGTGATCGAAATCATCCCAGTATTGCTATTTGGGAGGCTTCATTGAATGAATCCGGAATGCCCGAAGAGTTTATGGAAAGGGCACATGAAATTGTTAAAGAAGAGTTGCCTTTCTCGCAGACTTATACAAGCGGTTGGCTGGATCATGCTTATGATATCTTTATACCAGCCAGACAACATTCCACACCGCCCGATTACTGGGCTAGTTACTCCAGGGAAAAGCCATTACTTATAGCAGAATATGGTGATTGGGAATATTACGCCCAGAATGCAGGATTCAACCAGGATGCATTTGAAGACCTCAATGAGGAAGAAAGAACTTCCAGGCAACTTCGGGGAGATGGGCAGAAACGGTTAGCCCAGCAGGCTTTAAATTTTCAGGAAGCTCATAACTCCAATCTCAAAGGGCATTCTTTCGGGGATGCCAATTGGCTAATGTTCGACTATAACCGTGGTTATGCCCCTGATATTGAATCATCAGGTATTCAGGATATCTTCAGAATCCCAAAATTCGCCAATTATTTCTATCAGAGTCAGGCAGACCCAAAATTCGGTGTATCTGATACAGCTTTTCATGTCCCGATGGTTTATATCGCAAATTATTGGTCAGATCCTGATTTCAAGGAGGTTAAAGTTTACAGTAATACAGACGAGGTGATACTGTCACTCAACGACAAACAAATTGCCCGTTTAAAACCTGATTCCAATCGAATATCATCCCATTTGAACTATCCGCCTTTCAGCTTTTTTCCCTCTACATTCACTGAAGGAACCCTTAAAGCAGAAGCGTACATAGACGGAGAAGTTGTTGCGAGGCATGTACGCAGAACCCCACAAGAACCGGTTAGTATTGATATCAGCGTAGATGAGAGTGGCAAATCGATCAAAAGCGGTGTTCATGACGTAGTATTTGTTTATGCCACCATTAAAGATAAGAATGGCACAACAGTACATGAGGCATCAAATAGTGTTCGTTTTGAGTTAGAGGGTGATGCCACCTTAATTGGCCACAATCCCATTACGGCAGAAGCAGGAATAGCCAGTATTCTTATGCGGGTGGGTGAAACACCCGGTGAGATCACGATAAAAGCGACCACTGAAGGGTTGGAGACAGGTAGCCTTACATTAATCTCGAAATGAAGAAACTTATGAAACGGATCCTTTTCACATGTACAACTCTTTTGGTCAGCATCTCAGTTATCGCTCAGGAATCAGAACCTTCAACTTATCAACTCAATTATGCTGTGGGCGCTGACCTTTCATTTCTAAAAATGGCTGAGGACAGTGGTTCCGTATTCAAAGAAAACGGAATGGCTAAGCCAGGCTTGGATATTTTCAGAGACCATGGCTACGACTGGATAAGGCTAAGGCTATTTCACACTCCGGATGAACTACCTAACGACCTGGAGTATACAATTGAACTAGCAAAGGAAGCAAAGAGCAAGGGGTTCAAGTTTTTATTGGATTATCACTATGCAGATAGCTGGGCCGATCCTGCTAAGCAGCCGGTGCCTGCGGCGTGGCAGGGACTTGAGCTTGAGGTCTTACGGGATTCCGTTTATGAATATACTAAACGGACTATCGAGGCTTTTCGGGAGGCAGGAGTGATGCCCGAAATGGTTCAGATCGGGAATGAGATCAGGGTAGGGATGATGTGGCCAATAGGGAAGCTGCCTGATGGCTGGGATGCCTTTGCAGAACTTTTGAAAGCAGGAATTGAAGGTGTTGAAGCTGGCCAAGGTCAGGAAATGCGCCCCTTGATCATGATCCACTATGATAACGGTGCTGATGTTGAAGGAAATCGATATTTCTATGATAAGATACTGGCATATAATATCTCTTTTGATATAATCGGACTTTCCTATTATCCCTGGTGGCATGGTAATTTACTTGAATTAAGGGAGAATCTGATCAGCCTGACAGAGCATTATGAACATGATATTATTCTGGTAGAAACCGCATATAATTGGCGTAAAAGTGAGTACCAGGAAGAGGAACTAGCCCCATATCCAGAGACACCCGAGGGACAAAAGGATTTTTTAATATCTGTTAATGAGACACTGTTGAACATTCCCAGCAGAAAGATAAAGGGAATCTTTTGGTGGGAACCTGCTGTGATGGAGAACGTGGTGATCCGATCTCGTGGAATCTTTGATGACGAAGGTAATGTGTTACCAGTTATAGATGTATTCAATAAGTATAAAAGGGATTGATCGTGGAAAAATCAGAAGTATTACTCAATTCTATAGAGACATATGAACCACAGAATGTTGAGCATTTAACTTTACAGAATGAGTTTGTTGCTATATCGGTATGTCCTGATTTTGGGGGCAAATTGACCAGCATAAAAAGCCAGGTGTCAGGCATTGAGTTTCTTAAACAACCCATAGAAGAAATAAATGATATTAAAAAACCTCAATATGGATCTTCTTTTCTACCACCCTACTCTTTTGGCTTTGATGAGTGTTTTCCAACCATTACATCATGTGATTATGAATTGAATGGTGAAATAATAAAACTACCAGATCATGGTGAGGTATGGTCAAGAAAATGGAGAGTAAACGAACAAAATTCCTCAATATATGTAGAGGTCGAAGGTGAACAGTTAGATTACAAGTTAACCAGGAAGATCACTTTACATAAAAATTTGATCCTGATTACCTATGTATTAGAAAACACAGGAGTAACAGAATTTGAATATTTATGGTCATGTCATCCGCTTTTGAGTATAGAAGCTTTTGATGAGATCTTGCTACCATTCCAGGCAAAGGAAGCTCAAATATACTACTCTACAGATGAAGATCTTGAAAGGTACGGATCGGTCAGATGGCCTTTACCTTTGGAAGATGAAAGTAATTGTGATGTCATACCGCATGCAGACTCGAATTTCGCATTGAAGATCTTCTTTCATAGACTGGCTGAGAAGAAGGCTGGTCTTTACCGTAAAAGGAGTGATCAGTCAATTATTTTTGACTATTCAAATGCCAATGTAGATGAACTTGGTATTTGGATGAATTATGGTGGTTGGCCTTTAACAAAACCCCATAATGAGAACACAGTAGCTCTTGAGCCCACCACAGCTAGAACAGACAGCTTATCTGAGGCAATCGAAACAGGATCTTCAAGAAATATTAAAGCAGGTCAGTCCGTAAGTTGGGCACTTAAAATGGTTATTGAAGAAGGCCATGTTGCACTATAAAGGAGAACTAAAAATTTGTATGTAGTGAGTCAGGAGATATTAAGGTTATGACGGAGTTGATAAAAAAGGTGTACACCGAGTTTAAGGAACTGTTTAAAGAAAAACCGATACTTATCGAATCTCCGGGCAGAGTAAATTTGATCGGTGAACACACTGACTATAATGATGGCTTTGTATTGCCGGCTACTATACAAAAAAAAATAATTCTGGGTATATCCGGAAATAATAGTAATACCATCCGAGCCTACTCAATAGATATGAATGAGTATGCAGAAATAGATGCCACATCCCTTGATGAGCATAAATACCAGTGGGCGAATTACATAAAAGGAATAAGCTCAGAGCTCCAAAAAGATGGTCATCAGATACATGGATTCGATGTTGTATTCAGTGGTGATATTCCTATTGGTGCAGGCATGTCATCATCCGCCGCTCTTGAAGGGGGGTTACTTACCGGACTTAATAAGCTTATGGATCTTGGCTTATCTAAAGAGAAAATGTCTAAGATTGGTCAGCTGACCGAGCATCATCATATAGGTGTTAATTGTGGCATAATGGATCAGTTTGTAAATCTGCATGGTAAAGCGAATCATGTATTGAGACTGGATTGCCGGTCGTTAGATTATTCATTGTACCCCTTCGAGAGGGAAGACTTGATGATCGTACTTTGCAACACTATGGTGAGCCACAATCTTGCTGACTCTGAATATAACACACGCCGTAAGCAGTGTGAACAGGGAGTAGCAGTTCTTCAAAGATATTCGCCTGAAATAAAAAACTTACGTGATGTCTCAATGGATCAGCTTGAGGCTCATAAGGATGAAATGGATGCGGTTGTTTACCGGAGATGTAAGTTCGTGCTGGAGGAAAACCAAAGAGTACTGGACGCTTGTACGGATCTGGAAAACGATCATTTCGAAGCGTTTGGTCAAAGGATGTTTGAGTCACATCAAGGGCTAAGGCATGAGTATGAGGTAAGCTGTCAGGAATTGGATCTGCTTGTAGATATAGCCCGAGAACAGCCGGGAGTGTACGGGTCGCGAATGATGGGTGGAGGATTTGGAGGCTGTACCATTAACCTGGTACAAAAAGGCGATGTGGATTCTTTTAAGGAGGTAATAAAACGTGAATATCTTAGCCAGACCGGGATAACCACCGAGATCTATTGCACCCAAATTGGATCTGGTGCCCATGTCCCGGACTCGAATTACTCAGAAGTGTAATAATTGATTGTTGAAGCTCATGGAATTAGATACCAACAGCCATCCACATCGTCGTTTGAACATTATGACAGGGGAGTGGGTACAAGTGTCCCCACATCGCACAAAACGACCCTGGCAGGGACAGGAAGAACATACCTCAGAGAATGATTCGCAGAGTTATGACGCGACTTGTTATTTATGTCCCGGAAACGACAGGGCAGCCGGATCAAGTAATCCGGAATATCAATCCACATACTCATTCATAAACGATTTTAGTGCACTACTACCCGACTCACCATCTGAAGAGTTCAATCATCGCGATCTGCTGGTTGCAAAAGGGGAAAGAGGGATCTGTAAAGTGATCTGCTTTTCCCCAAGGCATGATCTAACGCTTCCTGAAATGGAGCAATCCCATATTGAAGATGTGGTAGACCTATGGGTCCATGAATACCGGGAACTTGGTGAAAAACCCTTCGTCAATTATGTTCAGATCTTCGAGAATAAAGGAGAGGTCATGGGATGCAGTAATCCGCATCCTCATGGACAGATCTGGGCGCAGGAGACGGTGCCTGAGGAACCTGCAAAAGAGCAGATACAATTTAAGAAGTACTTTGATACACATGGGCGTACTCTTCTGGAAGATTATCTTGAGATAGAGCTTGAGACCAAAGAGCGAGTAGTAACAGAAAACGATGACTTCGTGGTCTTAGTACCTTTCTGGGCATTCTGGCCTTTTGAGACGATCGTGATCAGCAGACGGCCATTTGCACGACTAACAGATATGACGGTTGATGAGAAGAGATCCCTGGCGGATATCATCAGGAAACTGACCATCAAATACGATAATCTGTTTAGCATACCATTCCCCTATTCAGCAGGACACCATCCGGCGCCTACAGATGGAAGAGACCACCCTGAATGGCATTATCACATGCACTTTTATCCGCCTTTGCTACGCTCTGCAACCGTCAAGAAATTCAGAGTAGGATACGAGATGCTGGCAAACCCGCAACGGGACATAACGGCAGAGTACAGCGCGAATATATTAAGGGAATCACCAGATACTCATTATAAATCCAATAATAATATCAATGGTTAAATGTTCAACCGTTTATTTGGTGTTAATAGATGATAAACAGAGGCTTATGATCCGATCATGTCAACAATAGATATCATCGTATTCATAACCTACGTTCTGATGATCATAGGAGTCGGTCTTTGGGTATCCCGGGATAAGAAAGGTCACCAGAAAAACGCCGAGGATTATTTTCTTGCAGGCAAATCGCTGCCCTGGTGGGCGATCGGGGCCTCGCTGATCGCGGCCAATATTTCTGCCGAGCAGATCATCGGGATGTCGGGTTCGGGATTTGCCGTGGGACTGGCCATTGCCTCGTATGAATGGATGGCGGCGGTGACGCTGATCGTGGTGGGTAAGTATCTGCTGCCGATCTTCATCGAGAAGAAGCTCTACACCATCCCGGAGTTCATTGAACACCGCTTCAACACCACGCTGAAGACCATTCTGGCTATTTTCTGGATCGCACTGTTCGTGTTTGTGAACCTTACCACAGTGATGTTTCTCGGGGCAAAGGCACTTGATACCATCTGGGGCACGGGCGACGGCAGTCTGCTGGTGTATGCGCTGATCGGGCTTGCGGTGATAGCAGCTGCCTATTCTTTGTATGGGGGATTATCCGCCGTGGCCTGGACCGATGTGATACAGGTGGCGCTGCTGGTGCTGGGCGGACTGGTGACCACCATCATAGCGCTGAATCATGTAACGCCTGATGGAGGAGTCTTCAACGGTCTGGCTCATATTTATGACGTGGCGGGCGACAAATTCCATATGATCCTGGACCGCTCCAATCCCGAATTCGAAAACCTTCCGGGGATCGCCGTACTTATCGGCGGGATGTGGGTGGCCAACCTGTACTACTGGGGGTTCAATCAATATATCATTCAGCGAACACTGGCCGCCAAGTCGCTGAAAGAATCGCAGAAAGGGATCGTCTTTGCGGCCTTTTTGAAGCTTATCATACCCCTCATCGTGGTGGTACCGGGTATCATCGCCTATGTGATGTACACCCAGCCGGAGGGCACTGCGAATATCCCGGGCGTGGTGGATGCCTTCATGAAGCAGGGCGGCGGAGTGGATAACGACAATGCCTACCCGTGGCTGATCAGCGAGTTTGTACCAAAGGGATTCATGGGACTGGTGGTAGCGGCGCTGGCTGCAGCGATTGTGTCGTCGATGGCCTCGATGCTGAACTCGATCGCGACCATTTTCACCATGGATATCTACAAACCGTATCTAAACAAGAATGCCACCGACCGTCAGTCGGTGAATGTAGGTCGTATAACAGCAGCCGTTTCGCTGATCATCGCGGTACTGCTTGCACCTCAGCTAAGCAGTGTACCTCAGGTGTTCCAGTTCATACAGGAATATACCGGGCTGGTGAGTCCCGGGATCCTGGCTGTGTTTCTGATGGGGCTGTTCTCCAAAAAGACCACCACACGTGCGGCGATCATCGGGGTTCTTTCTTCCATTGTGATCGCGTTGCTGCTCAAACTTCCTGCAGTTGGATTGCCCTTCCTGGATCAGATGTTCTATACGCTGATCATCACGATTGTGATCATAGCCGGAGTTAGTCTGACCACCAACCCGAATGACGATGATCCGAAGGCCATTCACACCCGTGCTGAGACCTTCAGAACAGGCCCCGGATTCAACATCGGAGCCTATGGAGTACTCATCATTACCGCATTCTTGTATGCAGTATTTTGGTAGCAAAATAAATTATGAAAAGTAAATATGTTAACTAATAAGATGTTCATTATGATAAAGTATATAGTAAGTTTAATTATACCTCTATTAAGTGTTACTATGGTTATGGTATCATGTGGGGTAAATGATAACACAGTAGAAGAAATGAGTTGTGATTTTCCATTGTACCCGCCAGAGGGTCTTGTAATAGAGTCACATACAGAATGGACCAAAAATCACTATCAAGTCAGAATACGTTCTTTTAAGCAAGATTCTATCATGCCTAACAGTATAGTCATGCTTGGCAATAGTTTGACAGAACAAGGTGGGAACTGGGCATCAAGACTAAATACAGAAAATGTCAGTAACAGAGGTATTGCAGGCGACAATACCGAAGGCGTACTTGCGAGGTTAGGAGAGATTAAGTGTGCAAAGCCCAAAGCCATTTTTCTGATGATTGGTACCAATGATCTTTGGACTAATCTTACAGAAGAAGAGGTGGTTGTAAATATCGAAAAAATTGGAAATGATTTGGCTACGTCATTGCCAGAGACTTCAGTATTTGTACAAACAATTATGCCGGTTGAAGAAGGTCATAATCAAACAGGAAGATTATTGAGAATAAATAATCTGCTCAGATCGGTTGAAGATTCAGGATATGTGCTAATAGATACATTTGAAGAAATGTCAGGAAGTGATAATTATCTCCCGGCTTCTTATACAACTGATGGAGTTCATTTAAATAGTATGGGATACGATAAATGGGCTTCAATTTTGCAGCCTTATGTAACCAATAATTAGAAGACTTAAGATGTATTGGAATTGCTGAATTGTATCCTTAAATCATTCGCTAATTTTGATGCTCCTGACTTTGAATACAAAAACTGAATACAGATTAAAACTATACTCGCTTCAGTTTGTAATAGCTTTCGTTTCTATTGCGTCGTTCTCATGCAACAATGGTCGACAACAAAGCGATAAGCCTCAAAACGTAGATATATGGCCTGATTCGATAAGAGGGTCGTTATCAAAACAGGTAATTGATTCTTCAGGTGGAGATAATATCATACGTATTACGGAGGTGAATCAGCCATCTATGGATGTGTATTCATCTGAAAGTGATGAATCTCAAACTGCAGTATTGATCTTCCCTGGTGGTGGATATGGAATTTTAGCTTACGATCTGGAAGGAACTGAAGTAGCTGAATGGTTAAATACTTTAGGTATTGTCGCTTTTGTAGTCAAATATACAGTGCCCAATGACAGAGAGTCGGCTTATCAGGATGGTAAAAGAGCCATAAAGATTGTGCGGGCAAATGCTAAGAGCTGGAACATTGATGAGGATAAAGTTGGTGTACTTGGATTTTCTGCAGGCGGACATTTAGCAGCCAGACTGAGTAATGATTTTCCGTCATCAGTAAGCCAGCAAACTGATGATTTAGATGATATTAGCTCGATTCCTGATTTCAGTATACTTGTTTATCCGGCTTATTTAGCTGCTGAAGGATCCAAACGGGTATCATCGGACCTAAACCCTTCCAAATTAACCCCGCCAACCCTGATCATTCAGACAAAGGATGATGAAAAATTTGTTGATGGCACGTATATATTTGCTAAAACCTTAGATTCAATTGGAATCGAACTTGAATTCCTGCTTTTGGAAGAAGGCGGACATGGTTATGGCCTCAGAGCTGATAAGAATCTAGATATTTCAAGATGGCCTGATCTTACAATCTCATGGTTAAAAAAGCATAGACTATTGGACTAGAAGACTAATCTGAGTTACTAAAAAGGTGTGCTAATGATTCAGATTGTTTTTTTTTAAACGCGCATCACCCATTCAAAACCTTTGTCACCCAAGCCCGGCTCACCCCAAACTTTCTTGCAAGCTCAGCACGACTTTTCACCTTACCAGAGTCCAGTAGTTTCCGGTATAGCTTAGCCTGAGTCGCCCGCGTATTCTTCTTAACGGTCCTTGCAGGTTGGTTAACATATTTTCGTGTTAACTCGGTGTTCGCATGATCGAAAAAAGGGAGTGATTTTTGGAGTTTTTTCAGGTCTAATTCAAAACGGCTTCCGTTAGAACCGCCCCTTACAACCCTGAGAGGCCATTCTATTTCAAAGAATATTCGCATGGTTGCTACTTCCGGGGAGCTCTGAAACCTAATTCGTATTAACGAGTTAGGTTTTTTTGTTTAACAGAGACTTTATTTTTCAACCAGTAAATTTTCTATATAACGAATTCCCGTCGCTATAAGATTATTTCGATTCAGTGCTTTTTGTTCGAAATTATCCAAGGTAGTCCTATTCAATTGTCTGCCCTTTATAAATACGAAAGCGGGTTGTTCTAGAGCTGCTATATCCATCAAAGGATTGCTTTCTACAATGAGTATGTTCGCAAGCTTACCCTCTTGAATGGTGCCTAGATTCTTAAATATAGCATGGGTTTTAGATGGATTAACGGTGGCTGTTTTAAGGACTTCATAGTTAGAAAGTCCCGACTCTTTATAAAATGCCAATTCTTGGTGGATGGAGAATCCAGGCACCGTTACACCAATACCAGCATCTGTTCCAGATATGATACCTATGTTGGCTTCATGAAGCTTTCCTAGAATAGTGCGATGAAATTGGTCCTGATTTTTGATTCTTTCAACAACCGTAGAATCGTTTTGTTTGGCGGTGAACCATCGATCATATTGACTCTGTGTATCTACTTCTTTTATGAGTGGATTCATATAACCTAATAATTCAGAATCCAAAATATCTTCATCCATCATCATCTGATAAATATTATTGAATACCGTAAGCGTTGGGCTATATCGTACATGTTCAAATTTGGAAAGGGTATCTACAATTGTTTTGAGTTGAAGGGTATCCAAATTAAAACTGAGAGGTTGCTGTACAATTTCTTCGGCATGTTCAATGGACTTAATTTGAGGATGGACATGATAAGTGAAGGGAACTTTTTGGGAGGGATGCGAAGCGATGTCCATACCGGAAATCATGGCTTGTTCAATTACAGCATCAAAAATTTCTTTCTCTAAACCATAATAGGTTTTGATAAGATCATACCCTCTTTCTTTATACCTTATAATTTTTTTTCTGGCTTCTGTTGGGTGGTACAGGTTTAAATTATCGTCTCCGATAAATTCAGAACCCGTAAGTTTTGGCCCGGATGTTATAAAATTGGGAGAATATATCCGATTAGCGGTTATATCGTTTTTAATTCTAAGGTGCATCGGCATTCCCCATAAATTTCTAACGGCCGTTACCCCATTTGATAGATAAAGCCCTAATTCATATCGATCCCATACGTGAACATGCATATCGATAAGACCTGGTACAACGAAGTTATTTTTTGCATCAAATACCTGAACATGGTTAACTAAGATGCTGTCAGCAATCTCTTGAATTATTCCACCCTGGATGAATATCATTTTATTGCGCAACACCGTGTCTTGGTCCATGGGTATGACATGGGCATTGGTGATGAGATAAGTATCGATGGCACTGGAATCATCGCGATCGATGGAGAGATAGTCGGTGTTGATGGAATCAACCCAGAGTACTCCACTTATAAATAGAAGAATAGCAATAATGAGTCCCAATAAAGATTTTATGAGTAACCGAATGAATTTCATATAAGCCCCAATAGATCGCTACAAATGTTAATAAAAATTAAATAATCGAAGCATTGTACTACAATGTAGATAACAAGCCCTCAAGGTCTAATGATTTATTCACCATTTCAAGAGTGCCATCGCTGTTAAAATTCCACTCGTTTTTGGGTCGATCGCAGTATAACTCCACACCATTTTGATCTGGATCCACTAAATAAATAGCTTCTGATACCCCGTGATCGCTTGCTCCGATGATGGGATAATGGGCATCTATAATTCTTCTCAAAATTTGGGCCAAATCTTTGCGTGTTGGGTATAAAAAAGCAACATGATAAAGCCCAGCATGATGACGTGGAGAGGGAGATTGCCCATCGCTATGCCAAGTATTAAGACCGATATGGTGGTGATAGCCTCCCGCTGAGAGAAAAACGGCCTGTTTCCCATACCAAGACATCACCTCAAAGCCTAGTAGGTCTCTATAGAAACCTAAAGATCGTTGGATATCGGCCACTTTTAAATGTATGTGTCCGACTTTGGTTTGGGCTGGAGCTTGGTAGTTTGGGGGCATTTCACATTTTTTTAGCTTGAGTATTTGCTGAAAGTAATCTACCGATTGAAATACATTAAAACATCAATGGAAATAATAGGCTCACAATGGCCGCCCACACTCCATAAACGGGTAAATAAATCCCCATAGCCTTGAAAACCTTTTCAAGGGGTACCTGATTTCGAATAACTCCAATGATTCGATATCCAAAGTAACTAAGATGGCTAATCACGAGCAGATTCAACCCGAAAAGAGCCAAACGGTTGGCCGAAAATCCGAATTCAAACAGACGAAAACCGATGGCGCTTAAAGCTAGGAGGTTATCGATGATAGCGATACTCGCTAAACCGAGTAGTAGGTAGTTTTGAAAACGATTGGACTCATTATTTTTGAATGAGAACAAAATTAAAGCCATCACGGCTAGTAATATGAGGTTAAACATGAGTAGGAGCTCTCGATCATCGAAAATCGTTTGCTCGGCTTGAGGAAGCATTACTGAAAAAATAAGCAGTAAAACAAATGCCGGCGGAGTAAATAGTTTGGCGATGATAGGGGAGATTTTACTTGCGATATCCCTATTGTTATGGACCAGATAAAAACTAAGTACAGGAATGGCTCCCAATCCCCAGATACCTATTTGTTCGAAATATAAATCTTCTATCCGAAATCCAATAAGCTCGAAAAGTGCAATAGTTATAGCTGAAAACAGCAACAAACTAAGGCCTAATAATCCTGCCATGATTACGATTTCACCGTTAAATCGGATGAAATCGATTCGTTTTTGAGGTTGGCTCCAATCTTCTTTCAGATAGGCCTTCGCGAAAATAAACCAAATCAAAATGGGGACGTGTATACAGGCCAAAACAAGCGTCGGCTGATCTATAGGGCCCGGTAGTAGATTCAGATAAAGGACTAACATTCCAGCCACACCAATCAAGATCCCACTGCGTTTACCAGAGAGTTTTGATACATAAAGTGAGTACCCTAGAAGAGCGGGTAAGGCGATGGAGCCAATATTTCGAGGAAAGTAGGCGTCTTCGTCAATACCAAACATCATGGGAATTTTTAGGATGAGACCAGTGATGAAAGCCAAACCGATTACAACTCCGATTTCCTTTGGAGTGCCCCAGGATATATTCGAGCTATTTCGGATTGAAGCAGATAGATCCGCGTTATCCGCTTGTATGGTTGATATGTTGTCGTTCATGGTTTTAGATAATGTAGATTCGTTTGAGGTACTATTTTTCTAATCGTGTTATACAACGGTAGATGTTACATAAAAAGTACTTTGTATTTAAAAGTTAGTGACTTCTTTATCAATTTCCTAACCTATAAGATCGATTTAACTTTTGCCTTTGGGGGTAGTGTATATGTCCTGTGTATTACTATTACAACAAGATTAACCAACGGAGGTTGTTATGAAAACACATACTCACCCATATTTACTAACCACCATATTAACTGTCTTTTTTGTTGCTTCTCTGGCTTGTAGTAATGGTGATACCGTACTAGGGACCGATGATAATGCGACTGGTGAGGTGTTCAATTCAACCATCTGTTGTATCGATACTGTGAATGATAGTTCATTTACTGCCGAAGAGATCGAGAGCCTTTACTTTATGGCTGAAGAAGAAAAATTAGCTCGTGATGTGTACATCGAACTTTTTGATACCTGGGGAAATAAATCCTTTTACAACATTTCTAAAAGTGAGCAACAACATGTTTTTGCTGTGACTACACTCTTAGAAAAAGCTAATCAAAGTGTACCCAGTACTCTTACTGATCTAGGGGTTTTTGAAAATCAAGAATTGCAAAATCTATACAATGAACTCATTGAACAAGGTACAGCCTCTCTTGTCGAAGCTCTTAAAGTGGGTGCACTGGTTGAAGAGGTAGATATTCAAGATTTAGATCTTTTGAGAGAAACCATCGTTGCTCATCCATCAATAGATCAGGTATATCTATCACTCCGAGAAGGTTCCGAGAACCATTTGCGAGCATTCGTAAAGAATCTTGGTAATCAGGGAGTTAGTTATTCTCCTATTATACTCACCGAAGAGCTTTATTCAGAGATTATCTCTGGGAATTAAAGCAATTATCAATAAAGCTCAATCAACATCATTAAACAGATTCATAAAAGGCAGTTCTATTAATAGAACGGCCTTTTTTTATTGCGCTTGTTCGTCTCTTTTTTTGAGTATCAAGTTATTTAGCGTGAGTGTGTATTTACGATTAATATGAGTACATTTTATAGAAGTTACCTACAATATTTTCGAATGTACTCAGGTACACACTCATTTGAAATATATTTTAATTAAAGATCCTATCGATGAAAAAATCTTATTACCTACTGCTCACTATGTTGTTCATTTTGCCGATTACGGCTATGGCTCAAATAACTCCTGAATGGATGAGATATCCAGTGGTATCTCCAGATGGAGCTTCCATTGCTTTTGTGTATAAGGGAGATATTTATCGTGTAGGTATTGATGGTGGTGAGGCTGTTAGACTTACCTTTCAACCCGAAATGGATATGCAACCCATTTGGAGTCCTGATGGTCAGCAACTTGCATTTGCCTCTGAAAGGCATGGTAATTTTGATGTATTTGTGATGGATGCCACGGGAGGGGAAGCTACACGACTCACTTATCATTCAAATAATGAAGTCCCCTTAAGTTTTTCTGCGGATGGTGCCCTTGTTTATTTTGATGCCCATAGGCAAGATGCGGTAACCAATCGTGAATATCCTACCTCTTCACACACCGAATTGTATGTGGTTCCCTCGAATGGAGGTGGAGTAGAACAAGTATTTAGTATACCCGTGAAAGCGATGAGTGTGAATTCCGACGGCACGGGTTTTCTATATGAAGATATGCCAGGTCGTGAAGATCCTTGGAGAAAGCATCATCGTTCGGCCGTAACGCATGATGTTTGGTGGTATAATTTTAACGACCAGACGCATTCTCAGCTCACTAATTTTGAAGGAGAAGATCGTAACCCCGTTTGGGCAGATGGAGAAGCATCGTTTTATTTTTTGAGTGAGCGTTCGGGGACTTTTAATGTGTTTGAGCAGCAGGTAGAATCTGCTGAAGTCGAGCAGTTGACCAATTTTGATACCCATCCGGTCCGATTTCTTAGTACTGCTAAAGATCGTATCGTATTTGGTTATCACGGTGATATATTCAGCATGAAAAAGGGAGGTGAACCCAAGCGAATTCCTATTACCATACGCACACAATCGGTGAGCTCTAGTTTAGAACGCATCGATGTGAATTCCGGAATATCTGAAATGGATATAAGCCCAAATGGCAAAGAAATGGCATTTGTTGCTCGGGGTGAAGTGTTTGTGACTTCATTAGATGGATCCATGACCAAGCGTATTACGTCGACTCCTGAGAATGAGCGATTTGTTCAGTTTGGACCCGAAGGCAAATCCGTAGTTTATGCAAGTGAGCGAAATGGAAAATGGTCTATTTTTCAATCCAAAATTGTTCGTTCCGATGAGCCCTTTTTCTTTGCATCCACACTGTTATCCGAAGAAGCTTTGGTGAGTAATGAGTTCGACAATTATTTGCCAAAGTTCTCTCCAGATGGAAAAAAATTAGCGTTCATCCAGGACCGACGAACACTAAAAGTCCGAGACCTATCAAGTGGCAATGAAGTAGTATTACTAGATGATTCTCAACTCTTTCATATGAGTGATGGGGATAAATATTTTACCTGGAGTCCGGACAGTAAGTGGTTACTGGTTGAATTTGACCGTCTACTCAACAATGCGGATGTGCATTTATTAGATGCGAGTGGTAAACAGCCTGCTAAAGTTTTGGTGAATAGTGGATATTATGATCGTTCTCCAAAATGGGCGAATGATGGAAAACAAATGATCTGGTTCTCGAATCGTAATGGGCTTAAAAGTTACGCTACTAGCGGTAGTACTGAATATGATGTGTACAGTATGTTTTTCACCCAGGAATCATGGGATGAATATAACTTGAGTGAGGAAGAGTTTAAGCTTCAACAGGCGATTGAAGAAGCCCAGAAAGAGGCGTCAAAAAAAGAGGATGAAGAGGATAAAAAAGATAAAAAATCAGATAAATCAACAGATGAATCATCCAATGTCATTTCATTCGATTGGAATGATATGGATGATCGAGTATCTCGCTTAACCATTCATTCTTCACGATTAAGCGATGCGGTACTTAGTAAAGATGGTAAAACATTATACTATCTCACTCGCTTTGATAGCGGCTATGATTTATGGAGCACTGACCTAAGGACTCGAGATACCAAGGTGGCTATAAAGCTAGGAGGAGGCTCGGGGCAGTTAATCTGGGACGATAAGCAAGAAAATCTATATCTACTCAGCGGTGGCCGAGTTGCTAAATTAGAGCCAGAGAAAGGGAGTAAATCCAATATTAGCATTGCTTCAGAAACGATGCTAGATGCGGACAAAGAGCGTATGGCCATGTTTGATCATATCGCCCTACGAACCAAAAAGATTTTTTATGAACCCACCTTTCATGGTATAGATTGGGATGCGATGGTATCGGAATATCGTCCCAAAGTGTCGCACCTAGGTCATGACTATGAGTTTGCGGAGTTAGTGAGTGAATTAGTAGGTGAGCTAAATGTATCCCATGCAGGAGGGCGTTATAGAGGTTCAGGCGGCGGCGATGAGACCGCTTCACTAGGAATTTTTATGGACTATTCACACAGTGGAAATGGGCTTAAAATTGCAGAGATTATTTCCGGGGGCCCATTGGATAAGGCACATATTAATGTATCTGTGGGGGATATTATTCAGAGCATCGATGGTGAAACCGTTAGCAATACTATCGATTGGGCGTACTATCTAAACCATAAAGCCGGTAAACGAGTATTATTATCTGTAACCGATGCTAAAGGGAAAAATACCAGAGAAATGGTGGTTCAACCCGTATCCTTAGGGAGTTTGAATAGTCTCCTTTACGAGCGTTTTGTCGATATGAATGAAGCTGAGGTCATTGAAAAAAGTAATGGCCGATTAGGTTATGTCCATATCCCTGGTATGGGAGATCGACAATTTCGGGAAGTGTTTGATCGAATGTTGGGTAAACATTACGACAAAGAAGCGATTGTGGTGGATGCACGTAATAATGGAGGGGGAGACCTTGTAGCGGATTTAGAAATGTTTTTTACAGGAACTCGATTTTTAAGCTATGCCACCGAGCAAATGGTGGTAGGTGGCGAGCCCACTTCTCGGTGGACAAAGCCCATTATTGGCCTTTTTAATGAGGATATGTACAGTGATGGGCATTGTTATGCCAGCGCCTTTTCGGATCTTGAGCTCGGAACTATGGTCGGTACTCCTGTGCCAGGAACGTGTAGTTTTGCCGGATGGGAAGGTCTGCCTAATGGAAGTGTTTGGGGAGTGGTTCCTGTGAGTGCGAAAAATAAAGCTGGTGAATGGCTTGAAAATAATCAAACCATGCCCGATATGTTGATTCGAAATCATCCAGGAGTTGTTGATTTTGGACGCGATGAACAACTTGAAGCAGCTATTAAACAAATGCTTTTGGAGTTATCCGAACAATAAATATTCGTTTATTTATCTGAGGAGTGTTGTTCGGATAGATGACGCATCACGATCCAAAGTTCCGTTGCAATTTGTAGACAACGTTGGTCATAGGTGAGCGTTTCCTTCACCGTGTTATCTGAGATTTTCGGATCTTCATAGGTGAGGGAATGGCGTGCCGAGGCCCCATACACAATTGGACAGTTTTCATCGGCCTCTGAACAGGTCATCACAGCTCGAAAAGCAGTCGATGGGTTCGGCGCTTCATTGTAGACTTTTGAGTAGCATTGTTCTGGTTTGCACTCATCGGAATAACTTATCAGGTATTTTGGGTTGTATTCCTGTTCGTCGGAGGAGAGATTGATTCTAAATCCTGCCCTTCTAAGGGCCGCAACCGTGTTTTGATGTAATGCGGTAGCTTCGGTTCCCCCCGAATAGCATAGAACCTTTTCAATCCGAAAAAAAGCCGCTAAGGTAGCCGCCCAAACATGTGCAAAATGGCTTCTTCTTGAATTGTGTGTGCATATAAAAGTGAGAGAACTCTTTTTCTGTGTTTGTAGGTCGGTAGAAATCCCTTGTGCAAGGTCGAATAGAATCTGTTTTCTTTCACCCGATACCTTTTTCGACCCATCTGATAGTTTAGAAATATAGTTTTCAAGCGTAGGATAAAAATTCATGGCGGAGAATGAATATTATAAGTAATAGCTATCGGATTGAAAGGGTTCTCTGATTGAATGCTTTATCTATAATTGAAAGTAAAGTTTTAGAGTCGGAACCCTCTTAGCGGAGTCATCTTTTAATATTATTTAAAATACAAAAGTGAATGATTCTGTATTTTAAGGCATTATTAATTCATCAAATATGTACTAATTTTAAAAAGATTTTCTATGGATAAGCAGCAATCACATTCATCAAATGGAGACGTGAGTTATCAGGTGAACGGCGACGCTAAATGCCCCGTTACAGGCGCAACCTCATCGCCTGGAGCTACTACAAAAATGCATAAAGCAGCCGGTAAAGGCCCTTCAAATAAAGATTGGTGGCCTAATCAATTAAGCCTACACATACTCCGACAACATTCGGAATTATCCAATCCGATGGATGAAGGATTCGATTATGCCTCGGCTTTTGAATCATTGCCCTACGAGCAAGTAAAGCAAGACATTTATGAGCTGATGACCACATCACAAGACTGGTGGCCTGCGGATTATGGTCATTATGGTCCATTTTTTATTCGAATGGCTTGGCATAGTGCCGGTACATACCGAATTGCCGACGGTAGAGGGGGAGCTGGAGCGGGTACGCAACGATTTGCGCCCTTGAATAGCTGGCCTGACAATGCAAATCTCGACAAGGCAAGGTTACTACTTTGGCCCATTAAACAAAAATATGGAAAAGCATTGTCTTGGGCCGATCTTATGATTCTCGCTGGTAATTGTGCCTTAGAATCAATGGGATTTAAAACGTTCGGATTCGCAGGAGGTCGAGATGATGTGTGGGAGCCTGAAGAAGATATCTATTGGGGTTCTGAATCTGAGTGGCTTGGTGATAAGCGCTATAGCGGTGATCGAGAGTTGGAAAACCCGTTAGCGGCTGTACAAATGGGTCTTATCTATGTGAATCCAGAAGGCCCTAATGGCAATCCTGATCCTATTGGAGCGGCTCGTGATATTCGTGAGACATTTGCCCGGATGGCCATGAATGACGAAGAAACCGTAGCCCTTATTGCGGGAGGACATACCTTTGGGAAAAATCATGGGGCTGCTAATCCTGATGAGTATGTTGGCGCTGAGCCAGCTGGAGCTTCTATTGAAGAACAGAGTCAGGGATGGAAAAACAGTTTCGGTACCGGAAATGGGGAGTATACCATTACCTCTGGTTTGGAAGGTGCTTGGACCAAGACCCCCATCAAGTGGAGTAATAATTATTTTGAAAACCTATTTGAATACGAATGGGAGTTAACCAAAAGTCCTGCCGGTGCTTATCAGTGGAAGCCAAAAAATGAGGGAGGCAAAGGTGTGGTGCCCGATGCGCATAATCCAGAAAAATCGCATCAACCAATCATGTTAACCACCGATTTGTCCCTCAGATTCGATCCAATTTACGAACCCATTTCTCGACGTTTTTATGAAAATCCGGACGAATTTGCCGATGCTTTTGCCCGTGCTTGGTTTAAGTTAACCCACCGAGATATGGGACCTAAAGCTCGTTATGTAGGCCCGGAAGTGCCAGAAGAAACCTTGATTTGGCAGGATCCGGTTCCTGTGCAAGACTATGAAACTATAGACCAGGCAGATATAACTGCTTTAAAGGCTCAAATTTTAGATTCAGGACTTAGCATCAGTGAATGTGTAGCGACGGCTTGGGCTTCTGCTTCTACCTTCCGTGGTTCTGATAAGCGAGGTGGGGCGAATGGTGGTCGCATCAGGTTAGCTCCACAAAAGTATTGGAAAGTAAATAATCCTACTCAACTTGATAAAGTTCTGGATGTACTAGAAGGTATCAAGGAAGATTTTAATGCTAAGAGTGAAAACAAGAAAGTTTCCATGGCCGATCTGATAGTATTAGCGGGTTCTGCAGCTGTTGAAAAGGCGGCTTCCGATGCGGGCGTTTCTGTTGAAGTACCTTTCTTAGCAGGGAGAACAGATGCGGGTATGGAACATACCGATGTGGCATCTTTTGCGGTATTAGAACCTGAAGCGGATGGGTTCCGAAATTATACAAAAACTCGCTACAGTATTTCACCGGAGGATATGTTGGTTGATCGCGCACAGTTATTGACCCTAACTGCCCCTGAAATGACAGTATTACTTGGAGGTATGCGCGTTTTAGGTGCTAATTACGATAATTCTACTTTGGGTGTTTTTACTGATCGTGAAGGCGTACTGTCTAACGACTTTTTCACCAATCTGTTAGATTTGAATACCCGATGGGAGGCCATTGGTGAACATGAAGAGTTATTCCATGGTTATGATCGTGCAACCGGTGATATGAAATGGACGGCGACTCGAGTAGATTTAATCGCAGGTTCCAATACTGAATTGCGGGCCATTGCCGAGGTTTATGCATGCCATGATGGTCATGAGAAAATGGTGCATGATTTCGTAAAAGCATGGACTAAAGTCATGAACCTGGATCGTTTTGATTTGAAATAGAGTACCATATCAATGTAAAGTTTACTTTACATTATGTAAATAATGTTTTACATTCTATAGGCATGTGATTAGTCGCATGCCTATTTTTTTAACCCATTATTTACATAGTATGAAATCAACACTGAAAAATTTAGCAGCTTGGACGATAGCATGGCTCTTGAGTACAGCTGTCGCTACATTCGGTCCTATTGCTCTTTGGGATAATATTGGTATGTCGGTACTCGCTATCATTATCAATCTATTTGTCGGGATCGGTATGATACGAGCAAATGTCTCGCTATTCGCGACCTATGATGAACTTCAAAAAGAAATACATCTCAAAGCAACCGGTATTACCCTAGGGCTATCTCTGGTGTTAGGAATTTCATATTCACTTTTAGACATTAGTAATGTAATGGCAGGTGATGCTGAAATTGGAGTTTTAGTTGGTTTAATGGGAATCATCTATTTGGGCTCAACATGGTATATTAATCGCCAATATTCATGAGGTAATCATGATTAACCATATAAAAGTTTTAAGGGCTAGACATAGTTTGACTCAATCGGAACTCGCAAAAGCGGTAGGAGTATCTCGTCAAACCATTAATGCGATTGAAAAAGGAAAGTTTAGCCCAAGTTTAGAAACGGCCTTTCGGCTAGCTAAGGTTTTTAGCTGTTCTATTGAGGAAATCTTTGAATGGGAAGGGTAGAGTGGTATACCAACTAACCCTTGCCCATTTCATATATTGTTAAGACTTATTCCATAGCTGGTCCATATCTTCAAGCTCCAAACCTTTGGTTTCTTGAACCATTTTGGCGATAAATACTACGGATACGATTGCAAAGAAGGCGTAAATACCATATGCGCCTGTTAGGCCAATACCTGCCAGTAGAATAGGGAAGCTGATAGTGATTCCAAAGTTCGATAGCCACTATGCTAATCCAGCTATAGAAAGTCCGGAACCTCGCATATGATTAGGGAACATCTCACCTAACATTACCCACATAACAGGCCCCCAAGAGCCATTGAAGCCCGTCTACAGTACCATTAATAACCCACTATCGAAGCCGAATAGTAACCCGCCTAGAGTAGCGACTAAGGTAATAGCGGCTACATAAAATGAATGATTTTTCTCCATAACAATGAATAAGTGATTAGTCTTTGATTAAAATGGCAACAAAAAACCACTAAAAAGCCTTTTTGTGCCGTAACATGTACATAAAGTACATTAATTTTATGACCAATACCGGTGAATATTGAAACCCTCACCGCTTAATATATCGCTTAGCAGTTGATCACTTTTCATTGGAATGATTGCCCTAGGTAACTTACTAAGCAGTGGATGTTCTGGATTTTCGAGTTCCACATAGATAGGAGAAGCTGAATTCATTCTCATAATTCGACTGACCACATGAAGAGATTTAACATCTGGATCTGTATATCGAATATTAGCGAATACAAAGATGGCCTTTGCTGTTGCAATGTTAGACTTGCGTAAGACTTCAGGGCTCACAGGAACACCCTTTATGAAATGACAATCACTGTATGGTCTGGTCTCCACCAACGAGCCAATAACTACTTTTTCAATATGTTTAGTTTCTTCATAATCACGTAGCTGATGAATGAGCTCATCCGCATAGGCTGTATATTCACAAATAACTATATGGTCACTTCCTAGATAAGGTACTAAGCCCCGTTCTTCACGCACAAATCTCGCTTTCACCCATTCCAATATTAAAGAGATGGTATGGGTGTATCCGAATATCCCAATTACGATTGCTCCAACACCTGCTATACGTCCTAAATCCGTAGTTGGAGTTATATCTCCATACCCTACGGTGGTGGAAGTAACCACCCACCACCAAATCACGTCAGTGTAATGTTCTAGCCCCTCAGAGCCACCTTCGGCATACCAAAATACAGTCGTTGTCCCTATAAAACTGAGCAGAAATAGTCGGAACAGAAAGTAAATTTCGTGTCCAAGTGTAGATTTAACGCCTAATAATTTTCGTAGTTTCAAACCGTAAACTTTAATTTAAAGCAAAGTACAAAATATATATTTATTCACAAGGGGTGACAGAAATTGACCTAGGTCATTAGTACCTTATTATAAATTACATCAATCAGTTTATATGGAATTCCCAACGATACTCATACTTTTGATACTCTTCTTGCAAGCCATTTTATTTGTGGTTTTCTGGCGTAATCGTTTAGGTGAACAGACCTTCGATTCATCTGAAATTATACAGCCAATGGAAGAAAAGTTAGACCACTATGAGAAGATTTTACGGGATGAATTTTCCAGAATTCGGGGTGAAAATACTCAGTCTGCTCAACTACAACGAAGTGAGTTAAATGAGCGATTAGAAAAATTCGAACAAGCCCAAAAACAAAATGTAACCGATCAGAACAATCAATTACGTGATCGACTTGCTGAAGTGATTGTAAAGCAAGAGAAATTAAATGAGGATGCTGAAAAACGCATCAAAGAAGTGAAATTGACCGTAGAAGGCCAGCTGAAAGAAATTCGTGAAGACAATAGTACGCGTTTAGAGGAAATGCGTAAGACGGTTGATGAAAAATTAGAAGATACGTTGCAAAAGCGTTTAGGGGAATCATTTAAGTTAGTTTCAGAACGATTAGAACTGGTTCATAAAGGCTTGGGTGAGATGCAACAGTTAGCTACTGGGGTTGGTGATTTGAAAAAAGTATTGGATAACGTTAAGA
>CAKZLH010000166.1 GCA_937125285.1 uncultured Balneolaceae bacterium
GGATATACCAAGCGTATTGGAATTACTCGAATTCATATGGAAGAAGATGCGGGGAAATCTATTCATGATCAGGATCCCTATAACACACTTGTAGATCTAAACCGTGCGGGAACGCCCTTGATAGAAATTGTATCTGAACCTGATATTCGAACACCACAAGAGGCCTATGCCTATCTGAGTAAAATCAAACAAATTGTCCAGTATCTCGAAGTTTGTGATGGGAATATGGAAGAAGGGAGTTTACGTTGCGATGCCAACGTTTCTGTTCGCCCAAGGGGTAGGGAAAAATTCGGTACCCGAACCGAGCTTAAGAATATGAACTCGTTTAGGAATGTTGAAAAAGCCATCGACTTTGAAATTTATAGGCAAATTGAATTGATTGAATCGGGTGGGGAGGTTGTTCAACAAACCCGTTTATGGGATACGAATAAGATGGAAACTCGAATCATGCGCTCCAAAGAAGAGGCTCATGATTATCGGTATTTTCCTGAACCTGATTTACCTCCAATTATTGTAAGCGATGAGCTACTGGAAGGCATTAGGGCGGAACTTCCAGAACTTGCCGATGTTCGACAAGAGCGATTCATCGCCGAATATTCACTCAGTGAAATTGATGCGATTACCCTCACTGAAAACCGCTATTTAGCAGATTTTTTTGAATTATTAGTCCAAAAAAGTGGCCAGGTTAAGTTGTCGGTAAGTCTGATTTTGAGTGAGGTACTGCGTGTACTCAACGAACAGAGTATTTCCATTCAAGAGTTCACTATTGGAATTGATCGATTATCCGAGTTAATCAATTTAAGAGCCTCAGATAAGATTAGTTCATCGGCCCAACAAACCATCTTTAATGCTATGCTCGATGATTCGGGTAGTGCCGAAGAATTGGCAGAAAAATTAAACCTTATTCAAGTTTCTGATACGGGTTATATGGACGAGTTGGTGCAGCAAATTATTGCTGAAAATCCGGATGAAGCCGAGCGTTATCGGGAGGGGAAAAAACAACTTATGGGCTTTTTTGTGGGTCAGATAATGAAGGCCTCTAAGGGAAAAGCCAACCCTAAAATGGCCACCGATCTTATACGTAAGCATTTGGATTAGGTGCCTAATAAATTAGTTCAATAGTACATTTATATGCGAAGTAACATTTTTTTCCTTCTTTTTATAGGGCTTCTACTGTTTAGTCAGTGTAGCCGATCTCCTCAGATGCCGGAGTCATATTTTGAAGCTCGTATTCAGGTCACCGACGTTATCGACTCAACAGGCAATGCTAGTGGATTTGAATTTATGCTGTATAGTCAAGCTACTGAAACCAGCTCTAGAGACACCTTATTCATACAGAAAACAGATTCTACTGGTTTTTTAGCGGGGAATATTCGGTTTCAAAACCCAGGAGCCTATCCACTTCAAATTAGTCGTGATGGTGAAGCCATTCTGAGCATGCGAGTTTTACTGGCCGAACAGGACTCGATTCGATTCACAGGACAATTTCCAGATATTCAGGAAAGCCTTAAGATAGACTCTAGGGAACAACGTGCTGTTGAAGTATTTGACCGAGTTGATGCAGGCTTTACCAGAATCAGAAGATTTATAGCCGTCGGGGCTATTGCAGATTCATTGATTTTGGAGGAATTAAGTAAATGGGCCAAACTTTATGAGCAAGTAGCCGATGAGTATCCAGGCACTTTTGCAGCATCATTTGCATTGGAAGCCAGTGTGCAAATTCTCAGTGATATAAATCCCAACGATATGTTGAGAGTGATTGATAAAGGGCTTGTGCAAAACCAGTCGCTAGGCTTGGCGTTAACCTACGGCAAGGACTTTAAAGCACGTTCTAAAGGACTGAGCGGGGGGATGGCCTATTTAGATTCACTGAAAGCCTTATCCGAAACTGAGGACCAATTGCGAGCGATCGAGCAAATGGTGGTGGAATTGTATTATGACTCATTATTGGTTTCAGAAGGAAGAGCGGCACTCCAAAAATTTAAACGCCAATTTGAAGACGAGGAAGAACTCTCTTATTGGTATAAGAATATGCGTTTTGAATTAGAAGATTTAGCACCTGGTACGCCCGTTCCAGCCTTTGAGTTCCTAAGCACAGAAGGGGATACCGTAAACCAAGAGACTATTAAAGGTAATCTGACCCTATTAGAGTTCACACTCATGGGAAATGGACTATATCAAGAGCAATACGATCAATTAACGGTTAGCTATCAGTTATTTGCCGATAGTGGGTTATCAATGTATACCATGGCATTTGACGAGAGTAGTACCACTATTTTAGCTTTTTTCGAAGAAAGAGATCGCTACTGGTCATTGGCCGAACCTCCCAGTATGGATAGAAAGCGCTTATTGGAAGATTTCAATATTCAGTATTATCCTACCAGAGTTTTAATTAATAGTGATGGTACCATTATCCGGAAATTCATTGGCGAAGAGCTAGATGATCTAATTCCTTATATCACCGCACATTTAGCTACCAATTAACCTCAAACAACACACTCAATCATGCGAAAATTTTTAATTGCTGGTAACTGGAAAATGAATGGGGGAGCGGAATTTGCTTCCGATTTATTAAGCTCTATAAAAAAGCTCAAACCCACCATTTCAGAGGATGTAGATGTGTTGGTTTGTCCACCTTATATATCCTTATCCATGGCTATTGATCAACTCCATGAAACTGATCTTTTGGTTGGAGCACAGAATATGCATCAAGCTGATGAAGGAGCTTTTACAGGTGAAATTAGTGCCAAAATGCTGGTGGAGGCAGGCTGTAGTTATGTGATTTTAGGACACTCTGAAAGAAGAGCATATTTTCATGAAACCGACCAGCTCATCCATGAAAAGACCAAAGCTGCCCTTGCAAATGACTTAGCACCGGTTGTATGCGTTGGTGAACTACTCGAAGAGCGAAAATCTGGAGATCACTTTAAGGTGGTTAAAGCTCAAGTTCAAGCCGCTTTAGACGGTCTCAGTGCAGAAGAGGCGGTTCAAATCGTAATCGCATACGAGCCGGTATGGGCTATTGGAACGGGCGAAACAGCAAGCCCAGAGCAAGCTCAGGAAATGCATGCCTTCATTAGAGGTATTTTAAAGGAACAAGTTGGTGAACTTTCCGATGCTATTCGCATTTTGTACGGGGGAAGTATGAAACCAGGAAACGCTGGTGAGCTATTGCAACAACCCGATGTAGACGGGGGGCTTATTGGTGGAGCTAGTTTGGACGCCGAGAGTTTTGTTTCGATCATTACAACCGCAGAGTCTTTAAGTTAATTCAGTATGAATGTATTGCTGATTGGGAGTGGAGGACGAGAGCACGCCTTAGCTTGGGCCATTGCTAAGTCTCCTTTATGCGACCAATTATACACCGCACCTGGAAACCCCGGAACGGCACAATGTGGTAGAAATGTAGCACTAGATGTCCAGAATTTTGAAGAGGTACTGCAATTCATAGAGTCCCATGATGTCGCTTTAACGGTAGTAGGTCCTGAGCAGCCTTTGGTTCAGGGCATTGCGGATTATTTAGTCGATCGGAATCACGCTGTTTTTGGACCCTCTGAGGCAGCCGCTAGATTGGAAGGAAGTAAACAATTTGCAAAGGATTTTATGTCTAGGCATCACATTCCTACGGCTGCTTATCGGGTATTTACTCACGAACAATTCCAAGACGCGGCCAGCTATATTACATCTCAAAACAGCTACCCAGTAGTGTTGAAGGCCGATGGTTTAGCAGGTGGAAAGGGGGTGCTTATTCCCGAGAGCGAGCAGGAGGCCATAGATGCCTTGAAGGAACTCAAAGAAGGTCAGTTAAAACAAGCCTCTGAAATCCTAGTCATAGAAGAATTCATGGAAGGTGAGGAAGCTTCTGTGTTTGCAATCTGTGATGGAAATGGATTCGAAATTATTGGAACCGCCCAAGATCATAAACGTCAATTGGATGGTGATAAAGGACCTAATACCGGTGGAATGGGAGCCTATTCACCTTCCCCTCTTATGACTGATGAGATGTTGAGGGTAGTACGTGAACAGATTATTGAACCTACTATTCGTGGAATGAAAGAAGAGGGTTCCCCTTACACAGGATTTTTGTACGTAGGCCTGATGTTAACGCAAGATGGTCCAAAAGTGGTGGAATATAATTGTCGTTTTGGAGACCCAGAGTGCCAGGTTATTATACCTAGATTAGAAAGTGATGTACTCCAACATATGTACCAGAGTACTCAGGGTGCCTTGGAAGCGGAACAAATCACATTTGACACTCATTACAGAACAACCGTTGTTTTAGTGTCTGGTGGATATCCCGGTTCCTACCAAAAAGAACAACCTATAAACGGTCTTGAACAGGCCGAGACCTTGACTGATATTCAGGTGTTCCACGCCGGTACCAAGGAAGTAAATGGTGAAATACTAAGTGCTGGTGGACGGGTAATGAATGTGGTTGGAGAAGGTCCTACGCTTCAATCATCTATAGCTAAAGCTTATGAAGGGGTTGAATGCATCCATTTTAACACGATGTTTTATCGTAAAGATATAGGATCAAAAGGGTTGAAACATGTCTCATGATGGTCGCGCTCCTATATATAGCGGTGGTCTCATTCATCAGCTTTCACCCGAATGAGCTACTATGGCATACACCACCAACGAACCAAATTCTATCTCTTGAACGCTTCAAAGTAGCCGATTTTGAAGCGGCATCGGGTATGTTACATTTAGGTGATCGTGTTCTTGTAAGCGATCAAAAGACCCATAGACTTTACCTTTTTAATCCAAAAGGGGAGCTCATAAATGAAATTGGTGGATTGGGGATGGGGCCGCAATCATTTTCTTCTCCAAGCGATATG
Source organism: uncultured Balneolaceae bacterium (assembly GCA_937125285.1). Classification (GTDB taxonomy): domain Bacteria; phylum Bacteroidota; class Rhodothermia; order Balneolales; family Balneolaceae; genus UBA1275. Next base: position 4,839 of record CAKZLH010000166.1, read on the forward strand.
GCCAGTAGTAACGGCCTTAAAATTTACGTCTCTGATACAGGGAATGAGCGGGTGCAGATTTTAGATCGGGAATTGAATTTTCTATCCCAACTAAATCCTAATCAAGCTATTGATGCCATTCGTTCCGAATCAGTGGAGCTTAGTCAGTGGCAACCTGATAAGTTATTCATTACTCCATCCGGTGACTGTATGGTTTGGGATCTTGCTAAACAGGCCATGTATCGTTTCAACCCGAATGGAGCATTTCTTGGCAAAAGTCAAAGCCCCTCGTTCATCTCGGAACTTAGTTGGATGGGCTTTGATGGTTCTTTGGTACAGCTTTATGATGCGTCTACTAAGCAGATGCATACCATGAGTCCGAATGGTTTATGGATGGATTCTTATGCTTTTGATTGGAATCCCTTTCTAGCATCAGGTTTGAAGAATGTGATTTCGACTGAAGAGTCCTCCCATGAATGGAGTGTTCTAGAAACGTCCTATGGACCTTGGGTAAAAAGTGAGACGGAGGATGCAACACTTTGGTTACTATTTGAACGGGCTTTATTTCGAATTCCATTACAAGATTAAGGTTCTTCTATGAATCAGAGCGAACACCGGCCAGATTTTTTTCTGAATGATTCTCTCTCGTTTGAACAGAGGATGGCCGAATTATTTGCCTATCAAGTACAATGGAATCCTGTATATCAGCGATATTGTTCGGCCCTGGGATGGTCAATTGAGCACAAGCAGGATATTACCACAGGGCAAAAACTGCCGCCGTTTTTACCGGTTGAAGCATTCAAGGACGCTACTGTACTTTGCACTCCTCCTGCATCTCACGCGTGGTACACCTCTCAAAAAGATCCGCTATTTTTTCAGAGTTCGGGGACCCAGGCAATGCAACGATCTAAGCATGTTGTTTTGGAACCATCGCTTTATACCTCATCGATTATGGAGGCGTGGAGGAGTTATTTTGGCAAAGACAATTGGATCATATGGGCCTATACTCCAGGATATCAGGATAATCCCCATTCTTCACTTTTGTATATGATTAATCATTTGATGCAACAAGACCACACTTGTTTAAGTCGGTACTTATCACTGCATGAACCCCTGGATTTGGATGAGTTAGAGCAACTCCATGCATCCGGTCATCAGGTCATGTTGTTTGGTGCGGCTTTTGGGTGGTTGGATCTGATTGAGCGACACGAAGCCTTGGGGCATACATTGAAATTACCCCCTTCGGTTAAGATTATGGAGACAGGAGGAATGAAAACCTTCCGAAGGTCGATGAGTAGGCAGCAACTTTACGACCGGTTGATTCAGGGATTTGGGCTAGAACCCCATCAGTTAGTCACAGAGTATGGCATGACCGAATGCCTAAGTCAGGCCTACACCTCAGAGGGAATGTGGTTGACCACTCCACATTGGATGCGTATTCTCATAGTGGATCCTTCCGAGCCGCATCGTATTCTGCCTTATGGAGAGGAGGGTAGAATAGCAATTATGGACCTTGCAAATGTGCATTCATGTAGTTTTTTACTTACCTCGGACCGAGGAATTTCGGATGCATCAGGTGCTTTTCAGGTGTTAGGTCGCTTAGAAGCGAGTCAA
>CAKZLH010000167.1 GCA_937125285.1 uncultured Balneolaceae bacterium
AAGCAAACGGCGGTAATCCATAAATCGGTAAAAGTAACCATCGGCTCCATAATGGATATACCAAACCATTCTATGGTAGGTTGACCGGTTGGTGATTCTAGGATATTCATTGCCGCGAGAAAATTAGAGCAGAATGTGTTGGCTTGAGGTGCGGGTATTTAAGTTGTGCCAACTCCTATGGTTACAAATTTTTGAAGTAACTCCTACTAATATAAGGGCAGAAGTCGCTGTTGACCAAAGCATTTTTTATAAGACATACTAATGGTGCTTAATGTATAACTAATAATAATTAAAGGATGTTTAATAATAAAAAAGCCCTAGTAAAATAGGGCTTAATAAAGTGTAAAAAGGAGTGTAAAACACCTAAATAAGTGCGTTTTCGAGAGTTTTACGAACTATGTAATTGGTCTACAAAATCCAAAGATTCCCAAGGAAACTCCTCACGACCAAAGTGTCCGTAAGCTGCTGTGGGGCGATAAATAGGTCTACGTAGATCGAAACGTTTGATAATTCCCTTTGGAGTGCAATCGAAGGTTTTGTTGACTAATGCAGATAGTTCAAGATCGTCCATTTTACCCGATCCATAAGTGTTTACATGTATAGATACCGGCTCTGCAACCCCAATGGCGTAGGCAAGTTGTACTAAACATTCGTCGGCCAATTCAGCGGCAACGATGTTTTTAGCAATATGGCGAGCCGCATAAGCCGCACTTCTATCAACTTTAGAGGGGTCTTTGCCCGAGAAGGCTCCGCCACCATGTGCGCCAAAACCACCATAGGTATCGACGATAATTTTTCGACCCGTTAGACCGGCGTCTCCATGAGGTCCGCCAATTACAAAAGAACCCGTTGGGTTGATGTGATAAATAGTATCGTTATCAAGCAGGTGCTCATTCAAAACTAGAGGGAATAAGTGAGCCTTTAGATCGGCAGCAATCTTTTCTTGAGAAATTCCAGCGTCATGTTGCGTAGATAACACAACGGTATGAATGCGTTTTGGAGACCCATCGGGGTTATATTCAATGGTAACCTGGCTTTTGCTATCAGGCCCCAAATAAGGCATCAGCTCACCCGCTTTACGAATTCGAGCAAGTTCGCGTAACAAATTATGCGAAAGTTGTAGTGGCATGGGCATATATTCGGGAGTTTGTTTGGTAGCGAAGCCAAACATCATTCCTTGATCTCCCGCACCATCCCGATCTACTCCCATTGCGATATCTGCGCTCTGGGTGTGAATAGACGAAAGCACACCACAACTATCGGAGTCGAATCGGTAAGAAGCTTTGGTATAACCAATTTCTTGGATGACTTCTCGCACAATTTCTTGTACATC
>CAKZLH010000168.1 GCA_937125285.1 uncultured Balneolaceae bacterium
TAAATTCCTGTAGTTCTTGGATGGCCTGTTCGTTCTTAGGACTGCTTTGCTCGCTCAGGGCATCGGTTTGTTCTTCTAAGCGGTTTAATTCTTCGAGTAACGACTCCTTTTCTTGTTCAGCCTTTTGTTCCGAGTTTTGATCGCTGCCCTCTTGCTCATCGCTTTGCCCAGCTTCCTGCTCCTGCTCTTGATCTGCCAATTCTTCGTACGACTGCGCCAACTTCTCCAAATCCGAATTCAGTTTCAGCTGCTTGAATAGCTCAAGGGTGCGTTCAAGCCGTTCTTTGTAGCGCTCTTCATTGAACTCAACTTCTTCAAGAGCCTGCCGCATTTGATCGGGATCCATTTGTTGTAGGTTTTCCTGAAGTTGTTCCAAGGCTTCACGAAAGGCAGGGTCGTCGATCTCTTTCATGAGCTCTTCAAGTTCTTCATAGGCCTTCATGGTTTCCTCTGAAAGAAGATTTTTCTCGCTGAGCTCTTCTTTGATTTGCTCAAAAGCCTCATTCAGTTCTTCGATGCGTTTTTCAATTTCCTGCTGCTCGCGTTGAAGTTCTTCGAGCTGAACCTGCTGCTCATAGCTTCCTTCCGGCTCTTGAATAAGGCCTTCCTTGAATTCATCGTATCGTTCTTGAATGCTTTCGAAGGTTTCACTAATACTTTCTAGCTCATCGGTGACCCCGTCTTCCCGTTCTCCTAGTTCATCGAAATACTGCGTCAGAGAAGGTACCAGTAGTACTCGAATATCCGATTGCCCTTTTTTGGGGCCATTGTACCCATCATTATCGAATACCTCTATCCAAAAATGCAGTTCATCTTTGGGGCGTAAATCCAGTTCGCTTAGCGACCAATCATAGCTATTGAGTTCAATGGCTTTGGCCGTTCCAAGCGGAATCACCACTAGGGGCGATGGATCTTGAAAGGGGCGTTTGAGCTCATAAACCAGTTGCGCCTGTCGCAAGCCATGATCATCACTTGCGCGGTAAATGATGGCCAGCTGTTCGGGAGACACTTCACTTAGATTTTGAGCAGGCTCGAGCAACTCTACAACCGGGGCCAAGTCTGCGATAGCTTGCAGGTTGAATTGAATCATACCCGAGCGGTTTTCACTACTTAGCAGCCCACTGGTATCCACCAAATTGATGGCTAGGGTGTCGGCTTGGCGGAGGGTGGTGGAGTAGATGGGAATCAATGTATCGGCAGGGATAGGGGTGAGATCTGCTGCCGAATCGGGACCAGCCTCTTCCAGTGTTAAGTCCGTCGAGTACGGACTACTAATCACCGAGGCCCCTCGGTAAAAGTCGATTCGCTGAAGTGCTTTATTAAAACTAGCCATCAATTGTACCTTGGAACCTTCATATCCCGTAATTTGGGCAAAGGGATAGCGCAGTGTATCGCTGGCTTTCTTCGTGTAACTGGGTGGCTCAATGACCGCTAGCAACTCTAACATTCGGGGACGATTTTGTACATGTACTCGGTATAATGGGCTTGTAAAGCCGTCCATTTCGAAGTAATAGTCTATAGAGTTCGAAAGTTCGAGTACCGGGCTCTGAAAACGGGCTTCTTGCTCGCTGGCGATAGGCTGACGGCTACGGAAATTAGATTCGATATCTGTCTTAAAATAGAACAAGAGCTCTTCGGGCACCTCGGCAGATTCAAAGTGGATATGAGCCGTAAATTCCTCTCCTTGTTCCAGCGTAATGGTACCGGGTTCTACCTGAAAGAGATAGGGATTGGGAGCCTGGTAAGCCACCCAAAAATTGAGCACTCGCTGGGTACTTTCAGTGAAATTCCACGCCGAGAAGGCACCCACCAGTACAAAGAGACCCACCCACTGTTGTCTATTTTTCCGGAGTAGGGCAAGGGGATGGGTATTCAGGTACTCCTCTAAGGCTTTTTTTAATGTTGCAGGGGGAACTTTGGCCAAATTCTGAAGTATAGCCGCGTCTATAAAGGCTTGCTGTAGGGCCGAGGGATGGCCTGCATGTCCATCTTTGGTTTGCTCCTCATTGCGCATCAGATCCACAGCGTAACGAAGCTCGTCTAAGCGAGAGTTTCGGCTGAAATTTCGATAAAATGATTCAAAAGAATCTCGCTGATGACATCGATGGGTCCACCACCACATCAGTAATTTGGTGCTAGCAATGAGGGCGAGACTTACTCCTTTTACCCATGGCGGAAGGTACAGGGCCTGTTCAACCAGAACAAGAAGAATAAAGAGCGCGGCACCAATGAGACCCGCATTCCAAACGCCCAAACGCTGAATAAAGCCCTGCTGTTTGGCATGGGCCTGCT
>CAKZLH010000169.1 GCA_937125285.1 uncultured Balneolaceae bacterium
ATGCGTATAAGTCGAATTATAGATAGAGGTAGGCGGTACCAAAGAAAGATTCGAATCGATCTAAATATTCTTCCAATCGAGGTTTTGGGCGCTTCCAATTCAGGGAGTACGCGGTGGTCATCATCGGATTTTTGGGTATCAATAGAAGCCAACATTGGTATTAGGGTAATCGCCGCAGCAAGAGAGGCAAGCAGGGAAAAGGTAACCGTTAGCGCCTGATCACGAAACAATTGACCTGCTATACCATCTACAAAAACGAGTGGGAAAAATACGGCAATGGTCGTCAAAGTTGATGCTACCACGGCTGTACTCACTTCCTTGGCGCCGTCTCGAGCGGCTATCAACACCCCTTTACCCATGTCTCGATGTCGTGCAATATTCTCAAGTACCACAATGGAGTTGTCAACCAACATACCGATGCCCAATGCAATACCACCCAAAGACATAATATTTAGGCTCACGTTATTACCATACATCAGATTAAAAGTGGCAATAACAGAGACAGGGATGGAGATTGAAATAATGAGGGTAATCCAAATATTTCTGAGAAACAGGTAGAGCACCAGTACAGCCAGAATACCCCCTATTATTCCAGCGTTTTTAACTTCATTTACCGCTGATGCTATGAAGGTAGACTGATCATACACTTCCTCAAGTTCTAAATTGGAAGGCCAATTATTTTGCACCTCAGCAATTCTTGCTTTAACCGCATCTGCAACCACAACGGTGTTGGCATCTCCTTCTTTATAGATGGCAATTTCAACGGCTTCTTTTCCATTCAGACGATTTATGCTTTCCCGTTCCTTATATCCCTCAATCACCTCTGCAACATCTCTTAGATATACCACACTATTACCTTGAATCGCGACCACCACATCTCTGATTTGATCTAGATTCTGAAACTCACTTACCGTACGGACTAGATATTGTTGAGTACCCTCTTCCAGCGTTCCACCCGATAGATTGATGTTTTCGGCACGTAAAATCTGGATTATTTGACTAATTGGAATATTGAGATACGCTAGCTTCTCTTGATCGATAAGTATTTGTATCTGCTCCTCCAAACCACCACTGACCTTAACCGATGCAACTCCAGCAGCCGATTCAAGAGACTTCTTCACCAGCTCATCGGCCCAAACACGTAATTGCAGTAGTTCATCAACAGGGTTTTTCACACTAGCGGATGGGTCCTCTTGTATATATAAAGCATAGCGCATAATAGGGTCCAGTGATGGGTCGAACCGTAAAGTGACGGGACGTTCAGCCTCTAGTGGAAGCTGTATTCCATCTAGGCGCCCAATGACTTCTAAGTTGGCTACATCCATCGAAGTGCCCCAATTAAACTCCAACAAAACGTCCGATTGACCTGCCTTTGAACTGGATTGAATTTGTTTCACCCCTTTAACTACTCCAACCGCTTCCTCAATTGGTTTAGTAATCAAATTTTCAATGTCGGTTGGCGCGGCCCCTTCAAATTCTGTGCGAATGGTGAGACTCGGATAACTTAGCTCGGGAAGTAGATTCACCGACAACCTTGAAAATGATACCACTCCAAACAGTAGTATGGCTACGGTTACCATGCTAATGGTAACTCTTCGTTTTACCGAAAGATCTACGATACCCATACTTAATTACTCGAAATTACTTCTATTCTTGCACTGTCTGAAAGGGTGGTTTGCCCAATTGTAATCACGGTTTCATCGGCACTTAAACCCTGTACGATTTCAACCCATCCATTCTCTTCGTATCCCAGCTCAACAACTCGCTTAAATGCCATAGAATCCTGTACTATATAAATAGTGTTCGATCGGTCTTCATTAACCACGGCCACTTTTGGAATCATCGTGGCATTTTTTCGCGTGTCATACTTAATTTTCACTCGACCAAACATGCCCGGTTTTAATTCTTGAGCCCGTGAACCATTGGATCCCTGATTGATTGAAATGGTTACCCGGAAGGTACCCGTATTAGCATCTATGGAAGGGCTGATACGTTCAACCCGAGCCTGAAATAGCTTATTTGGAAGAGCATCTACTTCGAGTTGAACCATTTGGTTTGGTGCGATTTTATATAACTCATGCTCTGGCACATAGAGCATGGCTTCAAGAGTACTCAATTGTACGATTTCGAATACTGGGCCATCTACACCGATCATGTTTCCCTTTTTTATCAATCGCTCCGAAATGGTACC
>CAKZLH010000170.1 GCA_937125285.1 uncultured Balneolaceae bacterium
GCCGTAGTCTCGATAAAGTCTTTGTAGACGTCGGTGATGGGAATGTTATGCTCATGACCTGGGTAACCATCGATGAGTTGAGTTAGGTTCAGTTTAATATCCAAACCACCCTCGGTCGTGGGCATCAGCTGCTGCTCGTGAGCCGCCTGAATCACCCATTGACGGTGCTTTCTATTTCCCACGCGATACATCTTAATGGTTTTGGTGTCGAAATATTCACTGTATTGTCTCAAAACTTCACGGGTATGATCCAAACTTTTCAGATTGTATCCCCAGTAACCCACACCAGGCCCTGTAGAATAGATCCGTGGGCCCACACTGTTCCCGGCAACGACCATATCACTGTACGAGAGCACATCAGTAGTCCCGGTCTGAGGGTCCCGTGTAGTGGTAACGCCATAGGCTAAGTTGGCCGCATAACTCCATTCCTGATCCTTGTGAAGCATCCCGGTAGATCGCAAGTGCGCATGGGTATCCACATAGCCAGGTACCACCGTAGCTCCATTGAGGTCAATTTGCTCGGCATCGGCAGGGATGAGTGTGCTCTCCATATCTCCCACGGCAACAATGCGACGGTTCTCGATGATGATAACCCCGTGCTCAATAACCTCATCACCCTTCATGGTAATGATGCGAGCCCCCGTTAAGGCTACGGTTCCTTCGGGAATATCCTGGTTGAAAGGCACCATGACTTTTATTTCTTGAGTGGTGTAGTCCTCGATTTCATCCGTTTCGTTTTCGCTCGAATCGCTGGAATCGTCCGCATCGCCTTCCTCATCTTCAACCTCCGCATCCTCCATGTTGGCAGCCTCATCTGCAGCCGCCTCCTGAGCCGCTTCAACCCGAGCAGACTCTTCTAAATCATAAATGAAATGACCTTTTCCAAGCGACCAATGCACCTTTTTCGAATCAGAGGACCAGTGTGGGAATTCTCCACCCACCACCGTCAACTTTTTGGCTGGGAATGCGGCCTTGTCAGGGTTCGAAACCGAAATAGTAATGGCCTCGCCTACCCGTGGCAAGTACGCGGTGTAGATTTCGTTGTTCACCTGCGCCATAACCTGAGATCCGTCTGGAGAGATGAATACCACACCAGCTTCGGAAGGAGGGGTATTGTGGTAGGTTCCATAAGTGCGGATTCCCGTGATGCGAACATGCTCTTTTTCGTCGGTGCCATCCCATCGAATCGATACCAAATTTCCATCGCTGTCCGAGAGGTAAATGCGATCGTCTTTCGAGCTGAAATGAGGGTATCGACGGCCCTTGACCTCAGCCACGAAGGTGCTGGCTCCTCCCTCAATGGGCACCCAATGATACTCGTCCATGGCTCCAAATGCGGCGCCCCGGCTAAAGGATTCGGCAAAATCGTAATAGCTTCCCGTGGCAAAGAGGACCTTTTTCCCGTCCATTGAAACCGCAGGGGTCGCGTAAAAGGCCATTTTCTGGGTAATTTTCTCGGGTTGAACCCTCCGCGCATTCGGGTTTACCTTATATATATGCCCTCCCTCGGTTTGGTCCCAACTCACATACACAATATGGGTGCCATCGGGCGTCCAGGTTGGCATGGCTTCGGTATGGGTATCTTGGGTTACGCGGCGAACCTGCCCATCGGGCAGATCCATAACATAGAGGCGATTCAAAGCTGTGAAGGCGAGCTGTGAACCATCGGGCGAGGGTACCGCGTCACGAATTTGAGTCGCGTATTGTACGGGGTCGTCACTGATGGGATATTTGAAGGTCATGTCGGGGCCCACTTCAAGGGTTACGTCCACTTCAAACGGAATTTCAACGGGTTCGCCACCCGCGATGGGTACTTTCCAAAGCCCACCTTTCTGAAAAAAGACCAATTCTTTACTGTCGGGGGTAAAGCTCATACCGGGTAACACGCCAAGAGTAGCTTGCGATTCTTGATCGTCGCGTTGAACCGGATAGATCAACCAGGATTCCTCACCGGTTTTTAGGTTGCGAAGTACGAGTCCGGTTTCGGTTTCGAATCGAGTTCCATACACCATGTAGTTTCCATCGGGGGAAAG
>CAKZLH010000171.1 GCA_937125285.1 uncultured Balneolaceae bacterium
TTTAGGTTGCGAAGTACGAGTCCGGTTTCGGTTTCGAATCGAGTTCCATACACCATGTAGTTTCCATCGGGGGAAAGCGTGGGGGTGAAGGCCGAGCCGTAGCGACTAAGCAGTGTTGTGTTCTCTCCGGTTTCCATGTTGTACATGCCAATGGAATACTGAGGAAACTGAGCATTGTAATTCCAACCGCTGGTTCGGCGCGAGTAGTAAATTTTGGTTCCATCGGCACTAAATTCGGGATCGATGGCTTTCAAATTAGAGGGCTCATCCACTACCGTGGTGCCCTGACCACCGTCCTCATGCATTACTTGCAGCTTAAAATTACGGCGCCCTTTGGCTACCACAAATAATTCTCCGGCTGGCGACCAGTCGCCATTGACCATGCTCTCGGTGGATTCTTCGGTCATTTGATCTATCTCCATGGTTTCCAAATCCAGTACATAGGCATTGTCCGATCCGGTTCGATCCGAAATAAATAAAATCTTGCTGCCGTCAGGAGAATAGGTAGGGTGCACATCATAAGCCATTCCCTTGGTTAGTTGTTCGGCCTTACCACCTGTAAAGGGCATGCGGTAAATGTCGCCCATGAGATCGAACACAATATGCTGCCCGTCGGGACTTACATCCACCGAAATCCATGTTCCCTCTGTCGTGGTAAACGAGAGCTGCCGAGCGGGATCCATGGGAAGGTCCTCGTTGTGTTTCGGAAGTTCGGTTTCCGTGGTATCCGCTGCGGATGCAGAAACGGATATGGATGCGGAAAATGCAACGGGTGCATTCAACCCGAAGGAAAATAGAACCATGCCGAGTAAAGGGCGAATAAAGCGAGAAAAAGTCATGAGATTAGACGTTTAGTTACCATTGGATTCCGAAATAACAATAAAATTGGATGATGTGCAAAAACTATCCTATTCTATAGCATATTGATAGTAAAAAAGTTGGGATCAAAGAGGTGTAAACATGGATCGTGAGCTATACGAGCAAGAGTTATTTCGGCTTCAACAAGAGTTGGTGAAACTGCAATATTGGATTAAAGAACACGGGTTGAAGGTGGCCGTGATTTTCGAGGGTCGGGATGCGGCCGGAAAGGGTGGGGTGATTAAGCGAATCGTGGAGCCCTTGAGCCCTCGAGTGGTGCGGGTGGCGGCTTTACCCAAACCCACCGAGCGGGAGAAAACGCAGTGGTATTTTCAGCGGTATGTAAAAGAGTTGCCTGCGGCGGGGGAGATGGTGCTTTTTGATCGGAGTTGGTACAACCGAGCAGGAGTTGAAAAGGTAATGGGTTTTTGCAGCGAGCAGGAGTATCAGGAATTCTTGCGCAGCGCACCGCTGTTTGAGGAAATGTTGCAGAATTCGGGGATTGTTTTGATCAAGTACTGGTTTTCGATCAGTGACAAGGAGCAAAAGCGTCGGTTCATCGCACGAAACGAGAATCCCATGAAGCGTTGGAAATTGAGCCCGATGGATATTGAGGCCCGAGTGCGATGGGTGGATTATTCTCGCGCAAAAGACCAAATGTTTGCCGCCACCGATACCGATGCTTCGCCTTGGTTTGTGGTGAACGCCGATGTGAAACGTCACGCCCGGTTGAACTGCATCTCACATCTCTTGGATCAGATTCCGTATGAGGACCTAACCCCTGAACCCATTAGCTTCCCAAAGGTTAGCAAGCATCCCGAGTACACTCGGCCTCGTTTGGACTC
>CAKZLH010000172.1 GCA_937125285.1 uncultured Balneolaceae bacterium
GCGTCATTTGAGCAAGGGTGCTATCCCAATAGTCCTGACCCAGGGGTTTATGAATGCCTTCATCGCCCCAAATGGCTATCAAATGGTCCTCTGTGGCTACATAAATGATGACCCCATTACGAAGTTCCGTCTCATGCATCTGTAACTTTTGGAACAGATATTTGGCTCGTGCAATGGGATCTTTTTTAGGGCATTTTTTTTCTAAATGAACACGAATCTCTCCTGAACTATTGGTTTCAGCCTTTTGAATAGCTGCTACAACCTTCTGCTCTTCATGTTTTTCTAAAAACGCCATACTGAACTAATTTTTATTCGAAATCTACCAAAGGGGGTTGTTCCGCTCCTTCATTTGCTTCGAAGTAAGCTTTTCGATCAAAACCAGCAATGGATGCAATCAGGCTAGCTGGAAATTTCCGAATTTGCGTATTGTAGCTTCTAGCCGAGTCATTGAAGCGCATACGTTCGGTAGCTATTCGGTTTTCAGTACCTTCTAATTGAGCTTGTAGATCTCTAAAATTGGCATTTGCTTTTAGTTCGGGATAGCGTTCAACGCTTACCAGTAAACGTGAAAGTGCTCCGCTAAGCTGTTCCTGTGCCGCTTGAAATTGTTCGATTTTAGCTGGATCATTTAAGTCATCGGCCTGAAGATTAATGGATGTAGCACGACTTCTAGCCTCTATAACCGCCGTTAAGGTTTCTTGTTCAAAATTAGCGGCTCCTTGTACGGTATTTACCAAGTTAGGTATTAAATCGGCTCTTCTTTGATATTGATTTTCGACTTGAGCCCATGAGCTTTCGACCGATTCTTCAGAGCTAACAAAACGGTTATTTACACTTATGCCATACAGAACAAGAATACCCAAAAGGACAAAAATAATAATACTCTTTGCTTTCATTATGATGATAGATTTGGTTACGTGATTACTTTACTAACAAACATCAACGGTATACGAAATGATTGGATTAATGATTCAAACTTAATCAAAAAATCAGACTCAAAAAGCCTTAAGTT
>CAKZLH010000173.1 GCA_937125285.1 uncultured Balneolaceae bacterium
CCAGTTGACTTAGGAAAAGGCTTTGTAAAAAACTCATCGTGTAACAAAGCTTTGATGAATTCGGGGTGAACCGTCCCTTGCGCCGCTATACTGCCTTGATCATCAAAATCTTTACCAAAATACAAGGACATAGCTTCATTAATGAGTGTATTAGCAGGTCCCGTATCCGTACTAATAATAGGGTTTCGCTGGTTGCGAGCCGGTAAAAGGGTCACATTAGCTATGCCCCCTAAATTTATAAGCACTCTATGAATGGTTTCATGCCTAAACAACTCTTGCTCCATGAGTACAACCAATGGCGCGCCTTCTCCCCCAACGGCTGTGTGTTTTTGCCTAAAATCGGATACCACTGGCACCCCCATAGCAACGGCTAATTGATCTCCATCTACAATTTGCAGGGTGGATGTTTGTTCTTTTGTTGGATAATGGTATACAGTTTGACCATGGGATCCAATAACATCAACATCATCCACAGTAATGCCCCACTCCTTCATGGCTTTTCGAATGAAGGAAGCATATTTATGGGCCAATTTTGTGTGTAAAATGCACAGGCTACCCAGCGGTACTGAGTCTTTAGACTGAACAGATACCAACAGTGATCGGAGTTTGGCATCGTAGGGAATCGTTGTAAAATGCTGTACCTTTAAGCCATGTTCACCACATTCACAGTAGGCTATATCCAGTCCGTCCAGAGAGGTGCCCGACATAAGCCCAATCACCCGGCGTACTGGTTTATCTGACAGTGAACAAAGATGCTCGAGTTGAGTATTCATAAGGTTATAACGACAAAATTTGTACTAAAATAATCACTTAATTATGCAATCAAAAGAAGAACAAGAGTACCAATCCTTTGAAGAAGATGTAGCCACTTTGGTGAAGGCTCTCAGGGATAGTTTTGAATCGGATGAGGCCCATGCTAAAATCGACGATTTAAACAACTGCCTATATGTGTATCTTGAAGGACTTCAAGATTATGAGGATGATGAAATAGAAGAAATTGCATCTCCTTTACTTGAAGAACTAGACTTGGACTTCGAACACATCTATTTACTGCCTATTGAAAACCGGTAATATTCGACCGCTTTCAAACCGAAAAAAATTATCCCTATCGTAATGCTTCCTCTAATTCGGTAGAGGCGTCACTCGAAGCATCTCGGTATTTCACAATAATAGGGCATTGCATACTTAGACCCATAGATTTTGCCCAATCTGTTTGCATCGGACGACTTCCAGGTATGACCACGGCACCAGCAGGTATTTCAGCGCCTCTAGGCCGTATTTCTTCATTGACGGCGTCATATACTGGGATGGATTTGGAAAGTACTACACCCGGAGCAATAACGGCACGCGTGCCCACCTGAATACCCTCGACAATAATCGCTCCTGCCCCGATAAAACATTCATCTTCGATGATGACTGGATTCATTCCGATGGGCTCTAAAACCCCACCCAATTGAACAGCTGCCGAAAGGTGCACCCCTTTCCCAACTTGGGCACATGATCCTACCAACGCATGGGAATCGACCATAGAACCTTCATCAACAAAAGCTCCCACATTAATATAGGCTGGCGGCATGATAATGACCGAAGGTGCCACATAGGCGCCTCTTCTAACCGAGGAGCCCCCAGGCACCAATCGAACACCATCTTCAGGGCTGAAGTATCTAGGTGGAAGATTGTGTTTGTCCACAAAGCCCTCATATATGCCCTCATATGAGGTATTTACTCCCCCTTTAAAGGAGTCTAATATGGCCTGCTTTACCTCTACATTCACCTTCCATCCCTGTTCGGTAGGTTCAGCAGCTCTAAGGGTTCCTTCTTCTAAGGCATCTAGTACTTCTTCGTAATTCATCATGTGTGTGGTTGGGTTATTTAACTTTGCCCATCCAATGGGCTATGACGTCATCGGCTTGAATCAAACGGTCTAATGTTTCTTCTTTTAAATCGGCAACATGCAAAGGTATTCGTACAAAATCCGAGGGTATCTGCCCTTTGTGCTTCATAATAGCTTTAGCGGGTATGGGGCTTGGAGCATGAAACAAGGTATCCACTATGGGTACCCATTCCTCTAACAGGTCATTGGGACGGCTAGAACATAAATCCCAATAGGTATGGGTTTCAACTGGCCATGGATTAGAGGCTACAGACACATGCCCAACGGCTCCTAAGGCTACAAACTCGCGGATCAAGTTATCATCACCGCAATATAATGGGCTTTTTGGTGAAGCGGCAATAAAGGCGTTGGTTTGCTCTAGATTTCCGCTGGCTTCCTTCAACCCGAGATAATGTGGAAAGGTAGCAAATAAATGCGCCGGCACTTCAGGATCCATGGGGACTCCTGTTCTAGAAGGCACATTATAAATCATCGATGGGGTTTTAGTGGCTCGCAGTAGATGCGAAAACCAGGCTAGCTGCCCTTCTTTTTTAGGTTTTGCATAAATCGGAGCAACCATTAAAAAGGCATCGACTCCTTGCTCATCACAAAACGCCATAAACTGCAGTTGCTCCTCCAGTAGAAAACCGCCCAAGCCTACCATAATAGGCACTTGAAGATCCAAGCGTGTACAAAAACTAACAATGGCCTTTTTTTCCTCTACCGGAATGTTAAGACCTTCTCCAGTACTCCCTAAAATCAGCACCCCATTCCCGGCGTCTGACTGCATCAGAACAAGACGTTCTAAGCTCGTATAATCAATAGACCCATTCGGGTTGAAAGGAGTCACTAGCGCCGTCCAGAGCGGGTAGTTTTTTAAATCGTTAATACTATATGGCATGGGTGGTTATGGTATCGAATAAATGTTCAAAGGTATATAGACCGGGCTGTTTCAACTGCTTCAGATGATCCAAAGCCCAAATAGCCCCTTCCGCAAAAATAACTCGACTTTTGGCTTCGTGCCTAAAGGTCATGCGTTCTCCGGCAGTTTCAACCAGAAGTTCATGGATTCCGTTTACATCCCCTACTCGCTTAGAGTCGATTGGATAGGGCTTATCTAGCCATTCTTGCCACTTGATGGCGGTACCACTAGGCGCATCTAATTTAGATGTGTGATGAATATCGGTAATCCTTACATCCATTTGCTCTTCATGATGCTGACCTGTTCTGGAAAGATGTGCCAGTGAATCTGAAATTGAGATCAAAGCCTTGCGCATCACTTGCATTCCCATGCTAAAATTCTGCCCATGTATCCAGGTTGTATGATGCTGCGCTAGAGAATCCTGAAGATCTTCTGGCCACTCAAATCCCGTACTTCCCCACACCACTGGCAATCCCGTTTTTAGCAAACTTGGAATCAATGTTTTTACCGCTGGTCCTGGTACAAAGACAATGATGCCTTCAACTTCCGAAAAGATGTCTACCGATAGCTCTTCCTTACCAAGAACCAAGGCACATCTTTCGCCCAAGGATTCAATGACTTGGCTACCCGTCTTTCCTCTACCAATAACGGCTACTTTCTGCATATTAGAGTATAAATTGATCGTGAATGGTTTGTGCTACTGCTTCAACTTCGGCTTCATTAACCAAAAAACATACATTATTTGCAGATGCCCCGTGGCACACCATTCGAATGTTATAGTCTTTTAAGGTACTAAAAAGTTGGCCACTAATTCCGGAGGTTTGATTCATGGCATTACCGATGAGTGCCACCAATGCTAAATCGTATTCTATTTCTACATCGCAAAAATCATTAAGCGCTCTGAGTACAGCTTCCGAAACCTCCACTCGGTTCGATGCTTTGTGTGCGGTATCCAAAGTTAGAGAAACACTCACTTCACTCGTGGTTACCAAATCTACCGATATATGATGCTCGGCTAAAATGGAAAAGATTTTGGCAAGAAACCCAGGCTGATGCAACATCTCAAGACTATGCAGGGTCATGAGGGTCTGCTCTTTTCGTACAGAAATTGCTCGAATAGTGGGTCTTTCCAGTGGATTCGTTAAAATTTGGGTTCCTGGGAGATTTGGATGAATGCTGGAGAGCACTTTCAGTGGTATATTTGCTCGCCGAACGGGTTTTGTGGTGGCAGGATGTAATACTTTACCGCCAAAAACCGACAGCTCGGCAGCTTCATCAAAACCAATTTCTGAGAGAGGATGCGCATTAGCTACCATTCGCGGATCGGTGGTATATACCCCGGCAACATCCGTCCAAATTTCTAAACAGTCTGCACCCAAAGCCTCCGCAAATAATGCCGCCGAATAATCACTTCCCCCTCTTCCCAAAGTGGTCGTCCTACCTAACGCATCGGATCCCACAAAACCTTGGGTTAAGACGATGTCCTTAGAATCTAGCAGATTGTGAGATTGTATATAGGACTGTATTTCGGTTTGAATTTGTTCTAGCTGTACTTCGGCATTCCCAAATCGGCTATCCGTTTTAATCCATTTTCCGGCCCATTCAAGCCGAACAAAAGCTCCATGATCTTCTAACACATATCGAAAAAGTCGGGTCGATAGATCTTCACCGAACGCCAAAAGCGTATCCACCCATTGGGCATCTTTGGTTGCTAACTGCACATGTTCTGTTAGGCGAAGCATGCACTCATCCACTTCCTTTTGAGCT
>CAKZLH010000174.1 GCA_937125285.1 uncultured Balneolaceae bacterium
ACAGGTTTTTCCACGCTTCCTCCATCGGGGCCAGCGATACCAGTAGCCGATATTCCAACCTCAGCTCCAAGACGCTGAGCCACCCCCTTAGCCATGGCCAATGCAACGGGAGCACTCACGGCGCCATGTGTTTCTAAATCAGAGGGCATTACCCCCAATTGATCTACTTTGACCTGATTATCATAGGAAATAATCCCGCCTTTAACATAGGCGCTGGAACCAGGGGTTTCGGTAAGCAGGTGCCCCATTAGCCCCCCCGTACAACTTTCAGCCGTTGCAATGGTATATTTTTCGGTTTCAAGGATACGCCCAAGCGCAGATGCCAAGCTTTCTTCCTTTTCTTCGGTGTATACCAGTTCTCCTAGTCGATTCCGAATCATTTTCGCTAGGGATTCCACATCCTGTACTGCTTGCTGCCTGTCATGAGCACGAGCGGTGATTCGCAAACTCACTTGACCGGTAGAGGGCAAAAAAGCGATATCTAATCCATTTTTTAGATGTTGAGACAAATCGTGCAACCAATAATCTGCTAAATGACTTTCTCCAACACCCGCTATTTTCAGGTATCTGGTTTCCAGAACATCCAAAGCCCCTAGATCTTGCAACATAGGGGCCACCACTTCGGTCATAATGTGTTTCATCTCGTGTGGCACCCCAGGAAGTACAATGAGCCAAGTATTTTGCTCTCGAAAAAGCATTCCAGGAGCCGTCCCCGCCGCATTAAATAACAGCTCAGCATTTTCAGGGATATAAGCCTGCGCTTGATTCGACTCCGAATACTCTAAATTTCTACGCTTAAAAATACTCTTTATGTGAGCTTCTACCTCAGGAACATGCACAAAACCTACTTCAAAGTATTCTGCCAAACATTTTTTTGTAATGTCATCCAAGGTCGGGCCTAAGCCACCTGTAGAAATGACCATATCTGCTGAACCCATAGCCTCCTCCATCGCTTGGCTAATGGCCTCCTTTTGATCGGTAATGGTTGTAATCTTGTCTACTTGAATACCACGCTCGTGCAAAAATTGGCCCAACCAACTAGCATTGGTGTTAACCGTATCGCCCATTAAAAGCTCGTTACCAATGGATATAAGTTGTGCCTTCATACGATAGTACTTGTGATATAAGTTGCTGGGGGTTTAGCCATAGCCTAATGATACGAACTAATTTTTAGAAAGACGGAGAAGGAAGCTTCTTATGTGGCATAAAAAAATAGTATCTTCCGCCTATGAGAAGTTTGCCCAACATATTGAGCACCATTCGAATCCTGCTCACACCTGTTTTCCTCGTCCTTTTTTTTGAGCCTGAATTATGGCTCAAAATACTGGCCCTGATCATCTACATTATCGCGGCTATTACCGATTTTTTTGATGGGTACTATGCTCGTAAATATAATATTGAAACTACTGTAGGGGCATTCTTAGACCCCTTCGCTGATAAACTGCTTACTCTTAGTGGGTTTGCCGTATTACCCTTCATTTCAGCAGAACAATTTCCTTGGTGGGCCATCGGTATGATTGCGTTCAGAGATGTCTTTATCACCTTACTAAGGGTATGGGCCAATAGGAAAAAACTCCCCATGGCTACAAGCAAATTGGCAAAAACCAAAACTACGGTTCAGATGATTTTCCTGTATTTAGGTCTGATTATCGGGGTATTTAAAGATGCTACCTTTTTTTTAGGCGAATGGATTGCCCTCCTATTATCCACGAATGTCATGTTCATTTTATTGGTAGTGGTAACATTATTCACTGTTTATAGTGGAATTGAATACGTACTCAATAACAAGCGTTTATTTAAATCATTAGACTAAGCCCATGATCCTTCAATTCAAAAAATGGATTGCCCTTGGTTTTGGAAGTGGGTTGAGTCCATGGGCACCCGGCACGGCAGGTAGCGTCTTGGCTTTAGGGATTTTGTATGGTGGAATCAGCTTTTTTGGACTCCATTTTATATGGCCATTTACCCTAGCCAGTGCTCTACTAAGTTTATGGGTTGCTGATGAAGCTGAAGCGGCTTGGGGTAAAGATCCCGCTCAAATGGTCATTGATGAATGGGCTGGAATGGGACTAAGTTTAGGTCCATGGGCATTATTCATTCTATTTTTTGAATATCCAATGAACCATTATTGGATAGATTTAGTGATCTTATTTACTCTATTTAGACTATTTGATATCTGGAAACCACTCGGGATTTCTTCCATGCAGAATATGAGTGGCGGATTTGGTATCTTAGCTGATGATTTATTGGCGGGTGTTTACGCGGGATTCCTATGGTTTTTAATACACACTTTACTGTTTTAAAAACTCTCTAACTATCCAGTATCCGCTCGCATTGAAGAAATTTTTACGACTATGATTTTAGATACCACATTTGCAAAAGAGTTAGCATCCGATTTATTAGATATCAATGCCGTTATATTGAGGCCTAATGATCCCTTTACCTGGGCCTCAGGTTGGAATTCACCTATTTATTGTGATAACCGTTTAACCTTGAGAAAGCCAGCTATACGCACCAAAATTGCCAACAAGTTTAGTGAAATTATCCAAGATAAATTCTCAACTATTGATGTGGTTACGGGTACAGCAACGGCGGGTATACCTCATGCGGCATGGGTAGCCGATCGGTTACAAAAACCAATGGCATATGTGCGTGCTAAGCCTAAAAGTTATGGTATGGGAAATCAAATTGAAGGTGGCGTTGCCAAAGGAGAAAAAACTGTGGTGATTGAAGATTTAGTATCTACCGGTGGTTCTGCTATATCTGTCATTAATGCACTACAATTTGTAGGCGCCGACGTATTAGCCCTGATTTCTATCTTTAATTATGGCTTTGATTTATCAACAGATAATTTTGCCAAAGTTCACGTACCTGTTTTCAATCTAACGGATTATAATACACTTATTGAAGTTGCCGTAGAAAAAGGTTTTGTGAGCTCGGATGATCTAGAGACGCTTAATTTATGGCGTCAGTCGCCAGATACTTGGGTAAAATAATTAGCTCCATTTACTGAAAGCTCTACGCATCAAAAAAATGTAAACAAAAAAAAGAGGTGACTAGGCACCTCTTTTTTGTTTTGCTTTTCTAAGCTTTTAGAACTCGTACTTCAGAGATACGTTCCAAGTTCTACCAAAACCAAACCATACATAATTCCGAACATCGATACCATTCCATGTGGTTGAGGCATCGGTTGCGTGTATGTTTGAATTAGATTCCGCGATGTAAGTTGCGTCCAATACGTTATTCATGTTCATTCGAACTGAAGCATCCTGTCCGAATAAACTGAATTTAGCCGTTACACCAAGATCCATTAGACCATAAGATGGTAATTGTAGAGCACCTTGGTTATCTGGCTGGGTAAAGTCAGAATCAGTAATACTGTAATCAGCATACAAGCCATCGATGAACCGATAACCTAAGTCAACATTAATGTTGTTGGTTACACGATAATCAGCAGCAAAATAAGAGGTAATCTGTGCGGCATCACCTACTTTAGCATCTTTGGTATAGAGGGTACCAGTACCAATAGACTGTTGATTTTCATCGAATAACTCTGCTTCGAAATCTTTGGTGTATTTCCAATCACCAATCGATAACATACCAGATAGTTTCAACTCATTGATCGGACGGTAATCACCCTCAATTTCAATACCATTGTGACGAACATCGATATCACGGAATTGAGCGAAACCATCAACTCCCTGAGAATTCGTTAATGAACGAGATACGAAGCGGTTACCCCAAGTAGTTGAATACACATTAACATTTACCCGAGCGATAGAACCAATAAAACCGTATCCCAATTCTACAGACATGATTTCCTCGTTTTGAAGGTCATCATTTTCAATGTTTGCATAATTCGGGAATACCGCATCAAAGTTTGGTTGTCTCGAAATCAATCCCGCATTAAAGAATACATTGCTCTTAGAATCGATATTGTAATTTGCTCCCCCTTTTACATAACCACCAGGTACGTTTACTTTCTCAGAAAGTGGTAAGGTAGGCTGATCAAAGAGATCTTCACGTTGGTATGTTTGGGTCGATCCACCTGCTTGTAAAACTAAGGTGTACGCGTCTGATTTATACTCAAACAAACCGTTTAAACCATACCAACCAACATAACCTACGTTATAATAGTCGAGTTTAGGTCCTTTTATCCCTGTATTTTGGAAGGGAGAGGCCTCAGTTAAAGTCTCGATAATTTGACCTGCTGAATTTTTGTTACCGGTAGAGTAATATCCATCTAGGCCTAACAAATCGTTAAGCACACGATAGTGGTAACCTTTGTAATTACGCACGTCAATACCAATTGAAGCTCGAATGTTATCTGAGTCATATTCTAAATTGGAAATACCTCCAATCCAGTCATGGGAGTTCATAGAAGCACGACGAACGAGTACAGCACGGTTCACATTATCATCACGGAAACCATTGGATCCTACGAGTAATCCCTGGAAAGCTTCAATTCCACCTGTATAGGCATCTGTAGTTGCACGGTTAGCTGCCACAATAGCGTCAAAATTTATAAACCCATCAGCATCACGAGGTCCGCGACCATTTTCTAAATAATGTTCGGTGAGGTCTTTTTGATAGGGAAGAATATCCATATCTCCGTTCCGAAAGTTATTTCCTCTAGGTCCTGTTCCTCCTCCACGACCTGCTGAACCATACAGTGAAGTCGCTAAGGTAAGGTTCTCGTTGATAACCCAATCCCAGTTTAAGGTCGCAAGTGGTTTGTTGTAGAAGTTTCTTCTCATAGAATACTCTTCTCCATTCAAGGTACCCCCATTCGAGTTCCAACGCTGGTCAATACCAGATTCACCAAAGTTTTGGAAGTCACGAATAGATACCCATACATCACGCTGATGATGCCATTGACCTGCACCTAAGAATGAAAAATTAAATGCATGTGCCGATCCTTCTGGTTCATAGCCAACGGCTCCAAAGTAAGTCCAACCTTCACCTGCTGTATTATATACATAGCCATCACCACTCCATTTCGAAAGTAGAAATGAAGTCGCCCATCCATTTTCATTTTTACCTGTGTTATATACAATAGAAGTTTTGGTATACCCGTCATTACCTAAAGTCTGTGAAACCGAACCACCTTGCTCACGCTCAGCTGCTTTTGTGAAAATAGAAACGGTACCACCAACTGATGGAACAGCTAAACGAGAGGCACCAAGTCCTCTTTGTATCTGAATACCAGAAGCTACATCAGTAAGACCTTGCCAGTTAGACCAATAAACCCAGCCATTCTCCATATCATTTACAGGCTGACCATTAATCAAGAAAGATGTGTTGCGCTGATCAAATCCACGTAACGAAATACGAGAATCACCGTAACCACCACCTTGTTTGGTAGCATACACACCTGGAGTACGATTCATTACTTCAGGGAATTCTTGGTTACCAACTTTAAGAGCGATCTCACTTGGAGAGATAGTAGATATGGCTACTGGAGTTTCTCTCACTTTAGCGACATCTATTACTCCTGAAGTTACAACTACTTCTCCTAGCACACCTGTTTGTGGCTGAAGAGAAACGACCACTCCATTGGAAGCTGCTACTGTCGAAGTGGTATATCCAACAAATGAAACTTCTAATGAATCTCCTGAAGAAGCGTTTATTGTAAAGGTCCCGTCAAAACCAGTACTAATACCGATTGAGGTACCTTTAACCACTACGGTAGCACCGGGTAGTGGGTCATTGGTTTCCGCATCGATAACTGAACCAGATATCTGTGCGAAAAGCGGCAGTGATGTTAATAACATCACGATTGCTAAGGTTGCTTTTTTCATATGTGTAGTTATGTTTTTATTAGTTTTGAACACTGCATTATATCGTTGTAAAATTAATCCGCACCAAGACATTTATCAAGGCTTTTAACTTTAAGATATCATTAACTATGAATGGATTTTTTTAAGCTATCATTCCCAAAGTCAATAACTTAGCTTTTTGGCTTTTATACGATTATTCAAGGGATATATGACTTAATAAATGGACTAACTTTTAGCATTTGAGGGTTCAATTGCTAACAAATTCTTATATTGGTTACTTGTTCTTAAATTAAAAATACATTTATGTATTCCTTTTATGGATACAAACGCATAGCGAATCTCTAATTTTTTCCCGTTAATGTCCTCTCAAAAAAAGTTCTACATAGAAACCTACGGCTGCCAGATGAATTTCGCAGACTCAGAAATCGTCAATGCCATTCTTTTGGATGAAGGCATGCAAGCCGTTACTGAAGCCGAACTTGCAGACATCATTTTGGTGAATACCTGTTCCATCCGAGAAAATGCGGAGACCAAAGTATGGAACCGGTTAAAAGAATTTAGAGGGCTTAAATCTCAGAAAGAATCCCTTACCGTTGGTGTATTGGGTTGTATGGCCGAGCGGATAAAGGACCAAATTATTGAAGAAGAACAACTTGTGGACATTGTGGTAGGCCCGGATGCTTACCGAGACATTCCCCGATTAATTGAAGAGGTTGAGGATGGTCGCAAGGCGGTAAATGTGTTACTTTCACTTGAGGAAACCTATGCCGATATCGCACCCGTTCGTACCACTGGGAATGGAGTCAGTGCATTTGTGTCTATCATGCGTGGCTGCGATAACATGTGCTCATTTTGTGTCGTACCATTTACTCGAGGTCGAGAACGTAGCCGACCCATTGAAAGCATACTTACCGAAATTCAACAGTTATCCGATGAAGGATACAAAGAAGTCACTCTATTGGGCCAAAATGTGAATTC
>CAKZLH010000175.1 GCA_937125285.1 uncultured Balneolaceae bacterium
ATGAAGTTGATGATGATGAGTACGGAAAATATGATAATACCGATTACATAGTTTCCTTGTACAATAAATCCACCAAAAGATTCAATGATGGCTCCAGCATATCCTTGGCTAAGTATGAGTCTAGTAGTTCCAACATTGAGTGCTAATCTAAATAATGTGAGAATTAACAACATGCCAGGAAATACAGCAAACTGTAAGGGTTTGAGCGCATAGAACGCCACTAGTAGCACGATTAATGAAAGGGAGATATTAACAGCTAGGAAAAAATCCATCGCGGCTGACGGAATAGGAAGAATCATGATCATAAGTATCATGATGATTCCCGAGGAAATTAGTACATCCTTCTGGAAAAAAGTTCCTTTAAGCTTCTGTGATGTTAAGCCAGTATCTGACATTGAAATTGTGTTTAGACCCTATTTTTTTGCTTGTATACATATGCTAATATCTCAGCTACCGCCTTAAAAAGATCATTTGGAATAGTTTCACCTTCATCGGCCGTAGCAAAAAGTGCACGTGCTACAGGTTTGTTTTCTACAATAGGCGTGCCATACTCTTTGGCGAGTTCTTTAATTCTCAATGCTCGCAGACGTTGTCCCTTCACTAAAACTCTTGGTGCGTCGTTTACTTCAGGATCATAAGCCAAACAAACCGCATAGTGGGTAGGATTGGTAATCACTACATCAGCGGCTAAAACGGAATGATCGAGCCGGGGTTTCCTTCGTAACTTTAACCCAAACTGCCTTCTTTGTGATTTTAACCTAGGATCACCTTCCATTTCTTTAAATTCGTCTTTGACTTCCTGTTTGGTCATTCTTAGCTCTTTACGATGCTGAAATCTTTGAAAAGCAGCATCTGCTATGGAAAGAATAAACAGCGCCCCAAGTATTTGGCCTATGAATAGAATGACATGTGCACCAATTTGTCCTAGAGTATATTCTAGGGGCTCTATTATAAAGGAAACAAAAAATGGCAAGTTGCTAGAAATTGCCCAATATGCTATGAATCCAACGATGGCTAATTTTAGGAGTCCTTTTAATAGTTCGGCTAAACCTTTTACTGAAATTATCTTTTTAATTCCACTAATAGGATTCATTTTATTGGGTTTCGGTTGTAATGCTTTTACACTAAAAAGCCCACCGGTTTGAGCCAGATTTACGAATAATGCTGTAATCATAAGTATTCCCAAGAACGGGAGCAGCATATTGAAGCCAGTAAGTAGAGTATCCTGAAATACAGAGCTTGCCTCTTCTGTAGTATCTATTAATGACGCAGATTGAATAAAGAGTCTACGAAATTCACCCTGCATCGTCATGGATACTGTTTTACCAATTGCAATAAGACTAAACATGGAAGCTACTAATACCATTAAGGATGAGATTTCCTTACTGATACTCACATTACCATCCTCACGGGCCTTTTCAAGCTTACGTGCGGTGGGTTCTTCCGTCTTTTCCTGGTCACTTTTTTGTTCTGCCATACGCAGACCATACCAAATATGATACCATACTAAAAGGATATGGTTGGCCCCTTAGGTAACTATTAAAAAGCTTGTCTTAAACCTTTTGGTGAGAATTATATTCGGTATAAAGCGGAAAAAAATTCTTTATGGTGGCAAAATATGTACAGAGTATTTCCAATAGACTTACCGTATTTCACCGATGAATTAAGTAAAGAAAGTGGCTTAATGACCTCTAAGAGCATGATTTGCAAGACGAAAGATATCTATTCAGAATATATCCACATGTCGATGGCATAAAATTTGAACTAACAATCGTGTCGAATACAGTTTTTCACAGTCAAGTTATCGGCAAAAATTTTTCAGACTTAAACAAAAATTTTATGATAGATCAAATTTACATGCAGATGAGAGCAATGCAGATGCTCACTAAATCTCAGGATATCACTGCAGATAATTTGGCGAATCTGAACACACCTGGATTTAAAGGGAATAAAATTTTCCACCAGATGATGGAAGAGCAAATTGGGGATACTAAATATAGTATGAGTACTCCCATGCAGCATGTTGATTTAAGTCAGGGGGTCTTAGAGGCTACAGGTAATCCATTTGATTTCGCTATTGAAGGAGATGGTTTTTTCACCATTCAAAAAGATGGTCAAACCTTACTTAGTAGAAATGGCCGATTTCATCTAAATGAAGAGGGATTGCTAGTAGATGATCAGGGAGGACTCGTTCAGGGAACTTCAGGACCTATCAATTTAAGTGATTTGATGCATCAAGAAGATGGACAGTCCATCATGAATATCGAGCTTAGAACCGATGGGAGCCTGATACTAAATGGTGAGACCAAAGGTCAGCTACAAATAACCACACCAAATGGTCCAGAAGATTTATCCAGAAAAGGAGCCGGATACTTTTCGCTGGAAGGAAGAAGTTCAGCTGAAGGGACCGCTCGAACAAAAGTTGTTCAAGGCTTTTATGAAAAAGGGAATGTAGACCCTATGAATGAGATGGTAGATATGATGCAAACCATGCAGCTTTTTGAGTCTCAGCAAAAAGCAATGCGTACTACTGATGAAATTTTAACTAAAGTTACGAGCCAATTAGGCCGTTTTTAAAAGGAGAAACCCATGTTTAGAGCATTAAGTACAGCAGCATTAGGCATGAGCGCTCAGCAGCGCTCGGTTGATAATATTGCCAATAACCTTGCCAATGTAAGCACTACAGGTTATAAAAGAAGTACCATCGCTTTTCAAGATTTATTCTATGAAAATATGGTTCAGTCAAAACAGGGTAGTTCTAATGATGGTGCTGGAAATGGTCCAAGTTTGCAAATTGGGCACGGATCTCGAGCAGTAGCTACGATCAGGAATTTTATGCAGGGTTCGGTTATGGAAACAGGCAATGCATTGGATTTAGCTGTAAGTGGGATGGGCTTTTTTCAAGTTGAATTACCCGATGGTAGTACAGCCTATACAAGAGATGGTAATTTTAACTTAAATGCTGATGGATTAATAGTAAACAATTCTGGTTTACCTTTAGCCTCTCAAATTGAAGTACCTAGTGATGCAATTGCCGTTGAAATATCTCAAGATGGGGTTGTAAAAGCATTATTAGATGACAGTACCACCAAAATAGAATTAGGTCAAATTGAGTTAGTGAAATTCGCTAATCCTGGTGGCTTAGACGCCCTAGGCGACAACTTATTTGGGGCAACAGAATCTTCTGGGATGCCCTTTTATGGACAGGCAGGCCAAGATGGTTTTGGTGTTGTAAGGCAAGGATTTTTAGAGCAATCCAACGTGGATATTGTAACGGAGATGGTTCGACTAATTGAAGCTCAAAGGGCCTATGAAACCAACTCTAAAATGGTTCAATCCGCAGAGGATATGATGTCGGTTACCAATTCAATCAAGCGATAGGAGATAGACTATGTTTTTGATTTTTGTGTGTGTGTTCTTATTAGAATACAGTGTGTTATCGACTGATGGAAACTATAAGACTTCTGATGAAGCCCCCGGAGTAATTATTCGGATGGCTGAAGAGTCTTTGGTTTCCCAGTTCGATCAGGAATTATTTGAGTTTACTCTACAAGAAAAATGGATACCAGAGAATGTGAAACTCTTGTCTAAAGATGAGATTGTATCTGTAGAATTATATGGCAGATTGAAAGATTACAGTAATTTCAGGGTCACTTATTTGGATACAAAAAGGGGAACCGTTCAGCATAGATTCGTCCAATTACAAGTTGGTGGAAGGGTTAAAGCCTATGCTGTTCAACGAGAACTTGGGAAAGGGAGAAAGATAACGAAAGATAAAATTCAAACCATTTGGGTTCCCTTTGAAGAGCAATACAAGCAATACGTTACTAATAGAGAAGAAATTTTAGGATCACAAACCGTGAAAACATTAAAACCAGGTCAAGCGATACGTTTTAATGATATTAAATCGCCTTCGATTTTAGAGGCCGGGGCCGATGTATCCCTCCTTTTTAAGAATGGAGCGTTGGTATTGTCCCTTCAATGCGAATCCATGGACGATGCTGCTTTAGGTGAAGAGGTGTCTATATACTGTAAGGATCAACGCACTCGATATTTGGGTATCGTAGAAGGTCCTAGAATGGTGAGCTGGGCAAAAACTCTATAGAACTTAAACATGAGGAATTACATAATGAGTAGCACGAAAAAATTTAGCGATCAATGGTGGGTAGAACCTATCAAAATTATGCGCTATCAGCTGAATATGAAATGCTTTGGTATTCTATTCAGTGTAGTGGTAGGATCCGCTGTTCCGCTAGTCGCACAAAATTCATTGTATAGCGATGTGAAAGCTAAACGAATTGGGGATATCATTACGGTAGTTTTAAAAGAAAGTTCGCAGGGAAGTTCCACTACAGATAATAGAAGTTCAGCTAGTGGAAGTACAGATGCTCGAGGATCTATAAGTGGAAATTTCATGCCTTTTGAACCACTTTTTGGAGCCGATGTTCAGGTGCAAAATGGTTCAGAGGCCACGAACCTTGCTACTCAGCGACAGCTTTTAGAGGGCTTTCTAAGTGTTCAAATCATAGAGGTAACCCCGTACGGTGATCTTATTGTTAAAGGAAATCGAATAACCGAGGTGAATGGTGAAATCCATGAAATGAGTATAAGTGGCACCGTTAGACAAAATGATATAGATGGCAATAATCAAGTGTTGTCTTATCGTATCGCCAATGCTTCTATTTCATATCAAAAAAAAGGGGGGCTAAGTAATAAAACTCGGTCTAAGCGATTAGGAACTAAAATATTGACGGTTGGTGTGACGGCTGGTTTAGCAGCTGTTGCAGTCTTGGAAGCATTAAAATTACAAAACTGATCTAGTCATGTGTTCAGAAAAAAATAGTACTATTCAATCTTTATACCACCCTAAAGTAGGCTTCATTTGGTCTATTTTTGGGTTATTTACATTGATTGCTTTCTGGCTGGCCAACCCACTAATGGCTCAGCAATCCTCTAGAATTCAAGATCTGGTATACGTTAAGAATGCCGAGCCTATAGAGCTTATTGGTTATGGGCTTGTTACGGGTTTAGATCGTTCAGGGGATCGAACACTTTCGGGTCAATCGGGAGCCTTTACGGTACAGGCGGTCGCCAATATGCTTGAAAATTTTGGGATATCCGTGGAAGCTGAAAATTTACGAACTCGAAATGTGGCGGCTGTAATGGTTACAGCTACCCTAAGCCCCTACCAAGCACCAGGCAGTAGAATTGACGTAACAGTATCATCTCTAGGTGATGCCTCGAGTCTTCAAGGTGGGGTCTTATTGGTAACCCCTTTACTAAATCCAGAAAATCAGAATATATACGCCAGAGCCCAAGGGCCGCTATTGGTTGGTGGGATAAATTCCGAGTTGCCGGGTGCTCGAGTTCGGTCCAATCAAACCCTAACGGCAACCATGCCAAGTGGAGCTTTGGTTATTCAAAATAAAGAAATAAAAATGTCCCTTGCCGAGCCTTTAAGGCTGGTACTAAAAGAGCCAAATTTTGGGAGTGCCCGGTCTATGATAGAGGTGATTAATGAACGTTTTGATGAGGAAATTGCAAATATAGCTCATGCCGGAATGATTGAGATTAATTGGCCAGATAACATTGGAGACAGAAGTATGATGAATATTTTTACCTCGATGGTATTAGAGGAACAAGTTTCAGTAACTCATGAGGCTCGAATCGTCATTAATGAACGAACCGGTACCATCGTCGCTGGTGGAAATGTAATTATCGATAATGTGATGATCTCGCACGGTAATATTCAAGTGAGAACTCAGATTACTCCCATTATAAGTCAGCCAAATGCATTTTCTGGTGGCGAAACCCAGGTTTTAAACCTGCCCCAAACAGATATCTCAGAGGAAATTGCACAAACAATTGTTTTAGAGCCTGAAACAACGGTGGATCAACTATCGGTTTCTTTGAATGCCCTTGGGCTAACCCCTCGTGATATCATATCAATTTTTCAGGCACTTGACCGTGCGGGTGTCTTGAGAGGCGAACTCATTGTAATGTAATTGAATAGCGAAGTATTATGATTAATAATCCAATATCTCTACCCAACACAGCACTTGCCGGGTCTTTAGAATCACCTAGATCGAAACCGGATTTATCGGACATCGGCAAAGATTTTGAGCTCATTTTTGCAAAAAAATTAGTTGCAGAGATGACCAAGAATCAATTTGAAATGGGTGGAGAAGGGGCCTTATTGTCTTCAGGCTCAGATTTATATCGTCATCATATTACGGATATACTGGCCAAAGAATTAGCGAATCAGGGAAGCTTAGGAATAGCAGAACTCATACAGAAATACAAACAATAGGGTTAAAAATGGAGGCGGATATGGATATCTCAAATGTAAAAGAAGTATTAATTAATTTGGATCATCATCTCGATACTATGATGATGACCATTGAACGGTATAGCGCAACGCTACTTGGGCGTAATGTACAGTCTATAGAAGCAATTACAGATGAATATCATAGGTCGTCTATGAATTATGGTACTCTTCAATTAGAGTTACAAAAGGCCATTGCTCAAAGTATCGAAATATTAGCTTTCGAAGGGGAAGGTTCAAACCGAAAAATACAACTTTCTTTTTTGATCGAATGCCTAAGAGAAAAGGGCTATATAGAAGCTGCAAATGAATTGTCTCAATTCAGAACACAACTCACTGAAAAAGCGGAAGAAATGGATAAAAAGCATGCCAAAATGATCCATTTACTGTTGTTTGCATCAAGTTGTAATAGCCAATGGCTTCGAGATTTGTACTCATTGGCCGATATGGACTATAAGCATTACACACCAGCCGGTATGGAAAGTAAGCAGATTGTTGGGGTTGGTTTGAATGAAGAAATTTAATGATGATGGGATGGATGTTATGAAAAGTGATTATTCGAAAGGTAGATGAATAATTTAGTTGAAATATCGAAAAGCGGTATTAAGCTTGCTCAAAAAGGGCTTAGCACCACTGCGCAGAACATCACAAACGCTCAATCGGCTGGCTATACAAGGAAACGTTTAGTTAGTGTTCCAGAGCAATTTTCTTCTGGCTCAGGATTCAGTGGTCTCGGGGTGAAAGCGGCTGATTTTGACTATCTGCGTGATATGAGAACGGAGTCAATGATTCAGTCTAAGCATCACCAAAAAAGCTATTTAGAGCAAAAATCACTTGTTTTTTCACGGCTTGAAACTTCATTTGTTTCGGATACAGGAGGAGATTTGGATGCTCGCATGCAGAACTTTCTCCAATCATTTGCAAGTCTGGCTGGTTCACCTTCATCCCAAACTAAAAAAGCAGAAGTAGTACGTGAGGCTCAGCAACTCATTGGTAGTATTCAACAGCTAGATGGAGCCATATCCCAACAAAAGGAAATGGTACAAGAACAAGCCCTTGAAGCGGTTGGACAGGTGAATCGTTTGATGCATGATATTCATTCACTCAATGAGCCTATAAAACAGGCCATGCAACGTAATCAAACGGCCTTCGATTTGATGGATCAACAATTATTAAAAATTAAGGAGCTTTCCAGTTATTTAGAAGTAGATGTGAC
The DNA here is from genome assembly GCA_937125285.1 of uncultured Balneolaceae bacterium. GTDB lineage: Bacteria > Bacteroidota > Rhodothermia > Balneolales > Balneolaceae > UBA1275. The sequence goes on from CAKZLH010000175.1 coordinate 7,542, forward strand.
TCGACAGGAAAATGGTCAAGTTAGCATGCATATGGGGGGTATTGAACTCATGGGTGAATTTGGAGTTAATGCCCTACGTACTCACTCAAATCCAGATGGGAGTGGGTTGGAATTACGCTTTCAGAGATCCGGTCAACTGCTTTCTGTTCAGCAGGGTAAACTAGGTGCATTATTGGAGTTAAATAACGAAGACCTTTTTGAGCTACAGGAAGATTTGGACGCTTTTGTATCAAATATAGTGGCTCGAGTGAATCATGAACACGAACAGGGAATCAGTACAAGTGACACACAGTCACGAAGTTTCTTTGCCGTTGATGGACTCTCGGCAAAATCGATCGCTCTTAATTCGGAATTAGTAGCCAATCCAGAGCTAATTGCTGTAACAGACCCGCTTGTGAATAGCCTAAATGGAGCAATAGCTCAAAACATTGCGAATATTACTGAGGCTAAATTGATGGAAGGTAAAGGACCGATTGAATTTTCAATTGACTTTATTTCGAGGCCAGGATCAGAAGTGGCAAGAGTTAATGATGAGCTAGCGCTAAGAACCACCGAGTTGGAACTATTAGATGCTCAGCAGCAGCAGATCTCGGGGGTAAACATCGATGAGGAGTTGAGTAATATGATTCAATATCAACAGGCCTACCAAGGGGCGGCAAAAGTACTTGAATCTGCTCAAATAATGTATCAAACCCTATTATCTATAATGCAATAACGATGAGAATAACTCAGAAAATGGTATTTGATGGATTCTTGAAGAATATTAATCATAATCGCTTAGAGATGAGTCGGATGCAAGAGCAGATTGCCTCCGGTAAGAAAGTAACTAAAACTTCTGACTCACCCTTAAGCTTCAAGCAAGCTCGATTGTTAGAATCTCAAATACGAGATAAAGAATTCTATCAAAGCCAAATTAATGAGGCAAGAAGCACTGCTCAAGTGGCGCAACAGAGTTTGGATGAAGTAGCTGATCGCCTCATAGAAATTAAATCGATCGTAACCAGAGGAGCTAATCAGGCTCAGGGAGCAGGTGGATATGCGGTACTCGCACAAGAAGTCGAACACTTAAGAGACGAGCTTTTGCATTCACTAAATGTTAGTTCGTCTAGTGGGTATGTATTTGGGGGATCAAACCAAGATCAAATTCCATATACAACATCTCCAACAGCTCCAGGTGGGGTTGAGTATACAGGGAATCAACTACAGACCTCCGTTGAAGTTGAAAACAATAGTTATGTTCAACCAACAATTCCAGGATCAACCCTGCGAGATGCTGATGGGTTGGATCTTTTTGAAACAATAGAGAATACCCTTAGTGCTTTACATTCTGAGGATGCCTCCAGTTTGTCTTCTCAATTAGAGAATTATGACACGCTCATTGCACATATCTCGGATCAGGCGGCAAGTGTTGGCTTTGAATTGAACAAAATGGATTTCTTAGAAGAGCGACAAGAAATGATCACAAATACCTTTAAGAGTGAATTGAGTTCGCTTGTGGATACCGATTTTGCCGAGACGTTTTCAACGCTCCAACGCACCGAGCTTGCCTTTCAATCGGCTATGACGGTTCATTCTCAAATGATGAATCAGTCGTTACTTGAGTATTTATAATCAACAATAATTATAGAAGTAGATTAAATAAAACAGGGGTCAAAATGAACAAATTTCCAATCACCTTATATCTTTTCAATAAGTCTTTCAAAGACAATGAAGATTTTGAACGAGTCGATAAGTATGAACAGTATTTTGAACAGGTAGTGACGCTAAGTCCTTCCGAGTTAGCCTATTTATATCCAGATAGTGAATCTAAAACCGATCAGTGGAATCAGATTGTTTCATCCACTCATACGCCTTGGGCTTTATTTCTAGAAGAGGATGAAATTTTAGATACCTCAAAACTTGAGGCACTTCATCACTTAGATCAAGAAACTTGGGTATCTACTTTGGTAGCTATATCAGGAGATGAGCATACCGAATATTATCATCAATTACGACTTGTCCCCACCGCAGTTGATTCAAAAATATTCAATGGAAACCAAATACCCGATGCTAGTAGATATGTTCAGAAGCATGGCATCAAATTAGTTGCAAAGTGCTTGCATATTGAGCGGCCTGAAAGTCTATGGCAAAATATCGATCTAGAGAATGAAAGAGCCCAAAAAGTAATGCCTTCATCCCTTCACCTCTTTGAAGCAAGGCAACTCATTAAAGCGCATAAATATGTACAGGCGTCCGCCGAATATAGACAAGTTTTAAAGAAAGGAGACGTATTATCTTTTGATTACCTAGCGGCATTGAACGGATTGGCTCGCTGCTATGCTGAACAGCATAAATGGTCCAGAGCTCTCGAATATACCGAAGAGTCTATTGCAAGGGAGCCACAGCAGTACATGCCGTATCTGATTCAATTCCGAATTTATCAAATGAACAAAAATTGGGGGGCAGCTTTAGAATCCCTTCAAACCTATTGGAGAAACACCTCTGAATATTCAAGAAGTAGTCATGAGACCCAAATTCCAGTTTCAGATACCTTAATTCAATTGAGTAATGTTTGTTTAAAAGCAGGTAAGAATGAATTAGGCTATGAATATCTCTCTAATTATTTGAACGAATTAGGAGTGGATGCCGAGCCGAATTATCGCCATGCAGCATTGACCCTTGCAATTGAGTTATCCCTCAAAAAAGAAGCTGTAAAACATTTAAATGAACTATATCCTGCACCCGTTAGTATGGAATTTAGTGCAACCGAGGAAGCTCGTTTTCACGATTATTTGGAGCTTTTCTTGAACCGATCTTGGTTTGAGCCCGTGGAACAAATTTATACAGCGCTATACCATGCAAATCCAGGAGTGGAACAGTACAAACGAAGGTTAATAGTAACCTTGATAAAATCCGATCGATTGGATCAAGCCAAGAGTCTATTACACAGAGTAGCGTAAATATCTATTCCCGATTTTTTAGTTTATTACGGATGGTGCGATCCGATATACCAAGCAATTTAGCCGCTTGTTTTTGGTTGCCTTGCGTATGTGTAAGTGCTTTTTGGATAAGCTGTAATTCCATGTCCTCAATGGGCATGAGTGGGAGATCTTGTTCTTCGTTATCCAAATGATCATCTACATTCGAAAAGAGACTATTCTCTATATGATCGGGTCTTAATTCGTCGCTATCTTGGGCAAAAATTATTCCTCTGTGAATTTTATTGTTGAGTTCTCTTACGTTACCACGCCACTCTTTTTCCATTAGGTACTCGATGAGCTCAGAAGAACAGCGTATATCTGGAAATCCATACTTTTCGCAATAGCTTTTCACAAAGTGAGCGGCAAGTACTGGGATATCAGACTTACGTTCTCTCAATGGAGGTATTTCAATAGGAAAAACATTTAATCGGTAATATAAGTCTTCTCGAAATAGGCGATCTTTAATGGCTGCTCCAATATTTCGGTTTGAAGTAGCCAGTATCCTTACATCAGACTTGATAGGTGTTTGGGAACCCACCCTATAAAACTCATTTTCCTGCAATACGCGCAACAGCTTAGCCTGAACTTGTACGTCGATTTCTGTTATTTCATCCAATAAAAGAGTGCCTCCCTGAGCGGCATCAAATGCCCCTTTTCTATCCGAAATAGCTCCGGTAAAGGCCCCTTTAACATGACCAAAAAGGGTGCTTTCTACCAACTCTGAGGGTAAGTTGGCACAATTGATTTTTATGTAAGGGGCTTTATTGCGGTTACTGTACAGATGAACCTGACTTGCAAAAACCTCTTTTCCCGTACCACTTTCTCCCTGAATTAACACTGGTGCGGTATTTTTTGCAATCTGTGGGAGAATCATCATTAATCTTTTGATTTGTGGCGCTTCACCAATAAATGCTGATTCAAATTCTTCCTCATCTTTTACAGGGCTCAATCGATCCTCTTTATCCGTACTTGCATCAGGAGCCGAATGTTTTTCTTGATGGCTAGAACTAGCAGGTATTACCTGTTTTTTTTCACGGGTTAAAGAAGTTGTTGCAGAATTTTCGCCCCCTTTATTTTGGGAACCCCCTTCTGATGTACCTTCTAATGATGGGGCTTCACCATCAAAAAAGCGTTTCACGCGAAAAATAATCTCTTTTGCTTTGAATGGCTTGGTAATATAATCAAATGCTCCTTTGTGCAAGGCTCTAACGGCATGGTTAATATTACCAAAACCCGTAATCATAATTAACCCAGTACTTGAGTGGAATTCTTGGACATGTGATAGGATTTCATCACCTGTCATCTCATTCATTTTAACATCCGTAATTACCAGTTGGACAGAATGATTCGCAAGATAATCAACGGCTTTAATTGGAGAGGAGAAGGGTATTACATCATAACCTTCATTTCGTAAAATTTCGTCTAGGAAGCCTAATAGCAATTCATCGTCATCGACGACTAGTATGGTTTCTTTCATTTCTTGTGTATGCCCTATGTTTTGAAGCTATAGCCGAATTGAGTCGGTTATATGTCTCATAATTATAAGGCTTGGAAGGGAAGAATGAAAGAGTTAATAAACTTATGATTGAATTTTGTCAGCTATTCTCGACCAAACTTCTGGGTCATTTAGAAGCTTATGAAGCTCATTATTTTTAAGTTTATCCATTTGATCTGACGACAATTCCTGATAGTCCTGAATTTTCTGTCGATACTCTGCGATATTTTCTAAAGCAATTTTGTTTAGTTTTTCTAGTTCAACCTTTGCAAAGCTTAATTCATCCTTGTTTACAGCAGAAACCGATAATTTATCCAGTTCTGTAGTATTCTGGAGCTTTTTTAATTCGCTCGGATTTACCTGATGAATTTCTTTATTAGAATTTTCAGGGCTGTTAACCTTGTTGTTTGTGTAGTTAGATATATTTCTTATGTCCATAACAGTAGGATTATGGTTAAGTATATAAAAATGAATTTATAGTTGAAAACGGTAACTTTGTATTGCTCTTCTTTGATGTGGAATATGCTCCAATTCTTGGGAGTAATTATTCAAAAGTCCAAACAAATGATGCATGATAATTCCATTGAGTTTACTGAATCCCAATTTTAGTTCGAGTAATTTTTCTTTTCTGTCGACTTCAATCAGTTCATTCTCTTGCGCTTTAATCTCAATAGATTTGCTTTGCAGTGTCTGAATAAGTTCTTCCCGCTCGCTCAGCTTTTCATGAATGTGATCTAAATTTAAATCACTCTCATTAAAAAGAGTTACCAGGTCTTCTGAGACCTTATTTATGCCATTTAGTATATTTATGATGTGTTCCATATAACCGTTATCGTCAAATTCCCAAATTACTTAAACTCGACATTACTTGGTTGTATTGACTCATCCCTTCTTCGGTAATTTGTTCTAAGCGAGTAAAAATAGCACGTTGTTGTTCTTCATACTCTAATAGATATTTTTCTTCTCTTGCGATTCTATTATCAAGACGCTCCATTCGCTGTTCTACTCCACGTTCTATAGAGTCTATTACCCCATCATTCGAGGTGTAAGTCATTAATAGATCCTTTATGGCAGTGATTGGTGAGCTAGCTGCTGAAAATAGTTGATCAAGTTCTTCAGGTTTTGTTTCAATAGCCGAAGTAAACAAGTCATTATCCTCGATTTTCATGGATCCATCTTTTTCAAACGCTATACCTATTTCAGATAGGTTCTTAATTGGGCTTTCAGATGGATCGGCATCAATTAGCGCTATTTGCCTCATGTTTAAACTTAAGTTTCTGATCGAGCGAAATCCTTGCAATGGTCCCTTCGAACCCGTTTCCCCATTAATGAAGGTACGAGAACGTATCGTTTTGTTTAAGTCGTTAAAAGCTTCCATAAAACTATTGAAGTTAGAAGTCGCTTTCTCTGTGTCCTGAGTGATTACAATGGATATTGGATTTTCAGTAATAGATTCTAGCTGAAAGGTGAGTCCATTGATGGTGTCGTCGATTAAATTGGAAGAGCGTTCAAATTGGATTCCATCTATGGAGAATCTAGCATTTAGATTTTCAACAGCCGTCTGACGGGTGGATTCGGTAAATAATCCTTCCATCATCCCAGATGTATCTATGACTTGAACCCTAGAATCATAACCTTCTTCCGAGCTACGTATTGAGAGTTGAAGTTTCCCAGTGGCTGTTTGAAACACCGTAGCCTGAACAGTATCTCCAAATTCTGCTTCTAATTGCGATGCTAAATCATTTAAAATGACTTCGTTACTCTTTTCATTTCCTGGATTAGGTGGCCATCCACTTTCTATAGTGAATGTTTTAGTGGTAGAACCAATTGTAAGGGTAACACTACCATCACCTAGATCATCCAAATCTGAGCCTGACGCATCATAAACCTTTGATATAATATGATCTCTTGAAGCAAGACGTCCCACATTAATTGAAAATTCATCGGTTTCATCTAAACCTTCTGAACTTATTATCGAAACGGAATTAGGATCGGTACTGACGGTTTTTAGTGAGCTGAAAGTCTTGTTTTCTAAAGCACCATATTCGGTCAAGGTATTTTCCAGAGTGGATATTTTAGAACTAATGGTGCCTAGTTCTTTATTTATAGTTACCTGCTCGGATTTATTAGTCTCTAGTTGAACCTTTTTTTGACCCTCAATTTGAATGAGTTGTTGAATAAGGTTCTCATAAGTTCCTGAGCGACTAATAATGTCAGATACTGATGCCATAGTATGTTAGATTGCCTGTCGTTGAATATGTTCAAAAGCTACCATTTCCCATGATTCTCTAAGAGGATCCAGAATATCAATAATCTCTTCAAATTTGGATTCTCTAGCTAACTGTTGACAATACCGATAGATCTGAAATAGAGAACCAGAAATCTCATAATCAAAGTTTAAGTTTTGAATAAGCTCGGACAATAAACCACGAACGCGTTTTTCATCTTTTTGATACGAAGCTTGAAAAATAAAATCATAAAGTTTCACCACCAATTTGGTTGGATTAGAGTCTAATACGGCTTGGTGTTGATATGCTCTGTATGGATTATTCATAATGTTTGAAAAATTTCTATTTAGATGAATGTTTCCAAAGTTATCGGAGTACAATAGTGCTACTTAAATAGAAGAAATTTCTTTTTTCTGTGTAATAGGGCAATTATTGTGCCATTACTTTTAGAATGTGAATGTGATTAATGCAGATCATATAAGGCCTTCAAATACACACTCCTTATTAATGGTTTAATTATGCGGAAAAAAAAGATGCAATTACGGAAAAAAAGTCCCTAGAATAGCTGATGATTGGTTTAAATCTGAACTGAAAACTAGACGCTAGCCTGGTATTATTTTTGCCTTGATACTTACTCAAAGACATGTGTCTAGTAAAAAGGTTAACAACATTCAGGCATGACGAATCAAATTAAACAAGCCCAGGGCATTCTTTACAGATCAGCGGGTCAAATTAAAGAGGCTCCTAAAAAAGCTAGGAGTATTTTGAATAATCTTAAATCCAACATACATGATAAGAGTCTTGCAGAAGTGGAGTATTTGTTAGGTGTTTCTTGGGTAATGGAGTCTAATTACCTCAAAGCATTAGTACATCTTGCCAATGCTTTAGATGGTTTTATATTAGATGATGATAAACTGAAAACGGGTTATCTAATTGGGCTGTGTTATTTTCATCTTGGTGAACTCGAAAAATCTGAATCCATCTTACATTTACTAAAAGATGTTGCTCGGCGGCATGTAAGATTTTGGATATTGTTTGGTGATTTGAGTGTGAGGCTTGGAAAATCAAGAGAAGCACTTGAGTATTATGTACATGCCAATTCTTTAGAGCCAAAAAATGAAGAAATTGCCTACAAAATAGCAAAAGTGTACGTGCAGGAAGGGAATTGGTCTAAAGCGTTGCAGTTATTGGATATAGCGCTCAAAATGAAACCAAACTACCCTTTAGCGCGTGTAGAAAAAGGTGAATTGCTCAGAAATTTAGAACGATTCGATGAGGCTTTGCATGAATTTCAAACAAATATAAGTCGCCTCGGCGATCATACGGCTTCGTTAATGGGGGTTGCCTTATGCAAAAAAGATTTAGGGGATTATGATGAAGCTATTCGAATATTTCAAGAAATTTTACTCAAAGACCCTAATCAACCAATGGTTCAGTTGAACTTAGGCGGATGTCTTTTGGAAATTGGGGAATTTGAAAAGGCTGAAAAAGTTTACCTAGAGGCATTGCAAAGTAAAGGCCATGACTCCCAATTGTTTTCAAACTATTTAATGGCCATGCATTATAATCCGCATCATACCAAGGAAGAAATTTTCCGAGCTCATTTGAAATGGGAACCGGCCCATGGTTTAGTTCCTATGCAATCTCCACCCAAAAGGGAAGAAAAAAATAAAATCAGGCTGGGATTTTTGTCAGGTGGCTTCAGAAAGCATCCCGTTGGATGGATGATCACTGGAGCGCTAGAGCATCTCGATAAAGAACGTTTTGAATGTTATCTATATAACACAAACAATAAACATGATGAAATAACTAAACGTTTGTACGAGAGTTCAGTGGAGATGACTTCCGTAATTGGATGGAGTGATGAATCCATTGCTCAAAGAATAAGAATGGATGAGATCGATATTCTAGTAGAATTGTCAGGCCATGCTGCCGACAACAAACTAAAAGTAATTACCAGAAGGCCAGCAAGAATACATGTTAAGTGGGTAGGTGGCCTATTTAACACATCTGGGTTAAAGTCCATGGACTATTTATTAACCGATGCGGTACAAACTCCAGAAGGAGTTGACGATTGGTATACCGAAAAATTAGTTAGACTACCTGATGACTATATTTCGTACGTGCCACCTGATTACCTGCCAGATATAACGGAGGCACCATTAATTAGAAACGGTTATATAACCCTAGCTTGTTTTAATAACCCGGTTAAAATAAATGAGGTACTGTTATATCAGTGGTCCAAAATTTTACAATGTATTCCAGACTCTAAGCTTTTACTAAAGGGTAAATCATATCAATCTCAGCGTCAAAGGAACCGATTATTAGATATACTACATAAAATGGGAGTTTCCAAGGAACGTATCATTATTGAAGGTCATTCTCCTCATAAAGATTTGTTAGATAGATATAATGATGTAGATATTGCGCTCGACCCTTGGCCCTATTCGGGAGGTTTAAGTACTATTGAGGCTTTAATAATGGGAGTTCCAGTCATTAGCTACCCAGGTCCTACATTTGCTGGTCGCCATGCCGCATCTCATTTGGTTCATGCTGGTCATCCCGAGTGGGTTGCCAATAGTTGGACTGATTATCGTAAAAAAGTTATTGAACTCTCTGAGAAACCAAATGAGATTATACGACTTAGAAATCAGTTGCGATTAGATCTATTACACTCTCCAATTTGTGATGTTCAAAGATTTTCAAAAAATTTGGGTAAAGTGTTTGAGGATATGCTTAAGCAAGCGTAATGGACTGATAGTTGCATTTTAATTCAATGAGCATACTCTAACTATCTGTAAAATTTTTTTTATTTCTTTTCTTAAGTAGCCGCATGTGTAAACGATAATAGCTAGTGACAAACACTAGTAACATCAATAAACACACAACAAAAACAGGATAAAATATGGCTGCTTTTGGAGATTTAAATAGAGTGAATACCAATGTTGGAGCATTGGATGCACAACTATCATTAAATAAAATAAATCGTGATCTAAGTGACAGTCGACTTCGATTGTCTACAGGTCTAAAAATAAACAGCGCTGAAGATAATGCAGCAGGATACTCAATAGCTACTAAGTTAAAAAGTCGTATCGCTGGATTAGAACAGGCACTTACAAATGTAGGTGATGCCAAATCGGTACTCGATATTGCTGAAGCAAGTTTCGATAGCGTGATGGATAACCTCATTGAAATGAAAACCTTAGCAACTCAAGCTGGTTCTGAAACTTTAGGTCAAACCGAGCGTGATTATATAGGTGATCAAATCGAAGCTCTAGCTAGTGATATTAACGATATTGCTAATCAGACCGTATACCAGGGAGTTAATCTCTTAAATGGTAACGCAAATAATGCAGGAACACTTACCATGACTTTTATGGTGGGAGAGCGAGCTACGGATACTCTTGATGCAGAAATTGACGCCGTGAACATTGGATCTTTATTTACAGGTACGGCAATAACCAATGTAACCTACTCAGCTGCGACAACTACTGGACAAGGAGGTGTTTCGTTCACTGACGGAGCGATTACAGCTTCCGAATTCCGGTCATTCCTTACGAGTGTTGATACAGCTATCGATACTATGAGCGATAATGTTAATGCTATCGGTATTAGACAAGCTTCATTATCGGTTCGAGAGGAAACTCTTTCTGAGGCCATCTCTGCTAACAGTGGAGCGCGTTCCAGAATCATTGATACTGATTTTGCTAAAGAACAAAGTAGATCGGTTAAACTGCAAATTATGCAACAGACTTCGACAGCAGCACTAGCTCAAGCGAATATGGGGCCACAAGCAGTTTTGGGGTTCCTTGGATAAATCTGAGGTTCAGTAATCCGTTCTTCTAATGCTGGAGAACGTAAAATTTAGGCATGGCTTATTCAGTCATGCCTTTTTTTTGAATCATTCAGATGATGGGTCATAGAAAGTGTTAGCAATCAGAGATGATTCTTTGCACAGATGTAACAGAAAGGAGTGACTTTGGGGGGCTATGAATTTTCCTCATTTACATGCGAGAAAAAACTTGCATTTTTTTTTGCAAAAAACTTAAGAACCCACATTTGCAAACGATAACTCTTATAACAATAAAACAAATGCAAAAACTAATAAAAACAAAAGGTTAATTATGGCAGCTTTTGGAGACTTGAACAGAGTTAACACAAATGTTACGGCGCTAGATGCGCAATTATCTCTTAATAAGATAAATAGAAATTTGGCTGAGAGCCAATTGCGCCTTTCAACAGGCTTAAGTATAAACAAGGCAGAAGATAATGTTGCGGGCTATTCTATTGCGACACGCTTAAAAGGTCGTATCGCAGGATTAGAGCAAGCATTGCAAAACGTGGGTGATGCCAAATCTGTACTAGACATAGCGGAAGCTAGCTATGACACGATAATGGATAATATTATCGAGATGAAAACGCTGGCTACCCAGGCTTCAAATGATACCATGGGAACAACCGAGCGTCGTTACATTAGCGATCAAATTGAAGCATTAGCTACTGATATCAATGAAATTGCTTCGCAAACAGTTTTCCAAGGTAATAACTTACTAGAAGGTTCTTCCTTTAACTTTCAAGTAGGGGAACGCGGAACAGATTTGCTTACTGTTGACTTGGAAGCAGTTGATGTTGCTCATTTATTTGGTGCTGCAGGCCCCGCCGATGCGACTCTAGGTGATACTACGAATGGTGTTGATCCAGACGGTGCTACTGCCACATTGAGTGAAGGTGATGCAATTACAGTTGATGTTTCAGCTAATGGCGGACAAGGAGAATTAATCTTCACAGGTGATGCTACAGATCCAGATGCCGTACCGAATGGTGCAGATTTCCGTTCATTCCTGCTTGCTGTTGATACGGCGGTTGAGCGAATGAGTGATCGAGTGAACTACATCGGAATTAAACAATCCTCTCTATCTATTCGTGAAGAAACCCTATCGGAATCGATTTCAGCTAATGAAGCAGCAAAAAGTCGAATTATCGATACAGATTTTGCCAAAGAGCAAAGTAAAGTTATCAGACTGCAAATTATGCAGCAGACGGCTACTGCGGCGCTGAGCCAAGCAAATATGTCACCTCAAGCGGTACTAAGCTTCATGGGTGGGTAATTAGTAATTAAAACGTAACCAGGTCTTGATTACCTGGTGGAGTAAGAAACTCCAACATAGCGAGACTTATAATTTAGTTAAGCTGCATTTGAAGGGCGTGAGTTGATATCTTGCGCCCTTTTTGTTTGTGTTATAGTCTCATAACTACTTTAAAATGCAAATAAAGAGCTATAAGAGGCTTTCATATTCAAAATAATATTGTATCATTCGAACAAGTGTTTAAAAAAATATAATGTAGCCATGAGACAATATTGTAGATATGTATTCCCAATATTATATCTCGTAATAAGTATAGAAGTAGCTTACGGCCAAATTACGACAAGTAAAAGACAGCTAGAATACAATGCTACTGAATTAAGTATCACTTTTTATCAGGTAGAGTCAGGGCTTCCGAGTAATAATATTTTAGGGGTTGTTCAATCCAATGATGGTTTTATCTACATCAGCACAATAGATGGTCTCTTTCGTTTTGATGGGTTTGAGTTTAGAAAGTTTTCTCCAGATCACACAAATTATTCCGATAGTCCGGTGTTTAGAAGTTCGCAGGTAGACAAGTTTAACAATAT
>CAKZLH010000176.1 GCA_937125285.1 uncultured Balneolaceae bacterium
AAAGTAATGGGCTACGATGTTTGGATAGGTAAACATGCGCGATCGAACGATGAATTGCTATCCATGGCCAATAAAGATGATATCTGGTTGCATGCCAAAGGGGTGTCTGGATCTCACGTTATTATTCGTTCACAAAAGCATCAACCAAATAAGTCTATCATCGAAATAGTTGCTTCCTTTGCAGCACACCAATCCAAAGCAAAAGGTTCGGCTTGGGTGCCTGTTATTTATACCCCGAAAAAGTATGTTAGAAAAGCTAAAAATGCACCACCTGGTGCAGTTATCGTCCAAAAAGAGGAGGTTGTGATGGTTGAACCTGAGGCGCCTAAGAACCTCGCATATTAGGTTTTTGTTTTGAATCAGTCGTCTTATTTTCTAGTAACGTTTTAATGAATTAACCTTTGACAGCTAATGATTTCGTGTATTAAAATATGAACCGGAACTATCCCTTAACGCTTTGTGGATTTATGGCGAGTGGTAAAACAGCGACGGCTAAAGCGCTATCACAGGTGATGCAAACACCATGGGTTGATGCCGATGCCGAATTAGAGCGTAGTTATGGATCGACAATTGCTACAATATTTAAAGAAAATGGAGAGGCTTACTTTCGGTCAATTGAACGTGAAATTGTGCAAGAACTTTTAGCTTCTAATTATAGGATAATTTCTTTGGGTGGAGGAGCTCTGCAAGATGATGCCCTGGTCGATTACATTAAAGCTCATAGTTATTTGATTTTTATTAAGCCATCATTTGATGTGATATATGAGCGGTTAATTAGAAGTACCCACAGACCTCTGTTGACGAAAGAATTAGAAGACGCAGACAATGAGGAGATAGTGAAAAACCGCTTAAAAAGTTTATATTTAGGCAGATTACAAAAGTATGAAAAAGCTCACATCACCATAGATGTACAGGAATCTTGGTCAGCGCACTATGTGGCACTACAAATTCTTGAAAAATTAACGCATGATACAAGTGCATAATATATGAATAACCGGTTGAATCAGGTACGAGTAGAATCGAGCAAACACTACGATATCATGCTAGAGCACAATAAGTTAGGTGTATTAGCTAAGGTCGTAAGTCAGGGGTACAATTCAAATCGAGCGTTGCTCATAATTGATGAATGGGTTCATCATTATCATCGAGATTGGGTGGTGAAAAATCTAAATAATCATTTTGATTATCTGTCCACTTATGTAGTTCCCTCAGGTGAGAAAAGTAAAAATATGACTCAATTTGGACGTCTATTGAGTTGGGTTTTGGAGCAACCGGTAGAGCGTAATACCCCTGTATTGGTGATGGGTGGTGGAGTAGTGGGCGATTTAGGGGGATTTGTAGCGGCCAGTGCACTCAGAGGTATGCCTCTAATCCACATTCCAACGACTTTATTAGCGATGGTGGATAGTTCTATTGGCGGTAAAACAGGCATAAATCACACGAGTGGTAAAAATGTGATTGGTGCATTTTATCAACCAGAAATAGTGTTTGCGGATACTCAATTTTTACAAACCCTTCCCCAGAAAGAATGGATGAATGGATTGAGTGAAGTTCTGAAGTATGGTTTTATCAAAGACCAGGAAATCTTCACTTTAGTAGATAAAGCATTCACCAAAGATAATTCCAAGGATCCAGAAAAGTGGTCCGAAATCATACATAAAAGTGCACAAATTAAAGCTAAAATTGTTAGTGAGGATACTTTAGAAAAAGGAATAAGAGAGTATTTAAATTTTGGACATACATTTGGCCATGCTATTGAAAATATAGCTGATTATGGTACATTTAGTCATGGTGAAGCCGTCTTTGCTGGAATGTATGCCGCATGCTTAGCTTCCGAGTTATTTTTAGGCATTCAACTAGATATGTCTGTATTTAACGAATACTCAAAGCACCATCATTTTTCTTTGCAATCTCTTGAAAATAGAATCCCAGAGCTCATCGCCCAGATGCAAAGAGACAAAAAGGTAAAAAATCAACATATTCGATTAGTGCTCTTGAGTGCCGTTGGTGTCCCTGTTGGTTTTACGGTGGAAAAACCTGGTGATCTCACGCCCATTTGGGAAAAAACGATCGCTTATTTTAGTTAAATGGAAACTGAATCCACGGCATATAGCTCGCAACTTTGGTATAGATTATTAATAACCTTTGTTGCTGTACTGGGCTCATTAGTAGTTGTGTTAGCCCTTGCACAGAATAAATCAGTTCAAGAGTGGTTCCTTAATAAACTCTTAGACTCCTCAGAACAGCAATATGTAAATATCCAAATTTCTCGTTCGAGTGGAGTGTTCCCACTTTATAGCACATTTGAAGAAGTGGAAGTAGATTTTAAAGATGGTGCTAGTAGGCACATCACTCTTGGCATAGATACCCTACGATACCGTTGGAAGTTTAGTGATTTAGCCAAAGGTAGTTTAGGCTTTGATTATGCTCATATTCTGGGGGTTAATGGTCAGATTCGCCAACTTAGTTCCCCTA
>CAKZLH010000177.1 GCA_937125285.1 uncultured Balneolaceae bacterium
ATTGATAAGCCTACAGAAAAAACATCTGTACAAAGAGAACTGGAAGCCATCGTTGAGCTTGATAATAAATCAATGGCCACCTCTGGGAATTACAGAAAATTCTGGGTGGATCCATCTAACGGGTTGAAGTATGCTCACACCATCGACCCAAAAACAGGACGCCCAGCAATGAATCAATTACTAAGTGCCACTATCCTTCATCCAGAGGCGATGATTGCCGACGCTTATGCGACAGCATGCATGGTATGGGGAACAGCCGAATGTATTCGTTTTGTAGAGAATCACGAGGGTTTCGCCGCATTTTTGATTTATGTAGATGAAGCGGGGGATTGGAATACCTATCAATCGGATGGGCTACAAATAACACAAGTAGATTAAGTGTTTATTTGCGTTTAGATAAACCGAGTGTTTGTCTATTCTAGAATTGTTTAGACAAATGGGCTAAAGGCAGCTTCTTCTTTTTTCTTATCTACGCTGTCACTCTTACACTTTTGGTCGGGAAGTGCCCCACACAAACTACAGGCTTCACCCTCTTCATTTAAAAAAGGACTGTTGCTTGCGCAGGTTCCAGCAAACTCACCATCTTTCTTTGCCCAAATTTTAATAGCAATACCTGCAAAACCTATTCCCAAAAGTGTAATGGCTAGTATGAGGGTTGCGAAGAAAGCTTCCATGAGACAGTAGTTAAAGGATTTATTTAATACTTAAAATTCGCCTTTTTATGGCTAAATGGCAATGTTATTATAAACAGTAACCAAGTTTAAGGGCAATCTTTCATGGTGTTTCTGATAGTACAGTTTCTTATATTTGATGTTCCAAAATAAGGATGCGCCCGTAGCTCAACTGGATAGAGTACCAGGTTTCGGCCCTGGGGGTTGGGGGTTCGAACCCTCCCGGGCGTACAATATTTTTAAGCCAAGTTTGAATGCAGTTTCAAGCTTGGCTTTTTTAGTTGGAATAGGCGTCTAATGCTTGACTGATGTCGTCAATAATGTCATTAATATGTTCTAGACCCACAGAAATTCGAATTAAACCATCGGATATACCTACTAAGCTGCGTTCACTAGGAGTCAATTTACTATGAGTGGTTGAAGCAGGGTGAGTAATGATGGTACGTGTATCTCCAAGGTTCGAGGTTAATGAGCACATTTCAATATGATTAATAAAATCCTGCCCACCTTTTAAACCTCCATCAACTTCAAATGCAATAATATTTCCTCCCTTGTTCATTTGTTTTCTTGCAAGCTCATACTGAGGATGGCTTTTTAAGAAGGGGTATCTAACCGTCTTAACCAAAGGATGATCTTCAAGAAATTGAGCTAAAGAAAAAGCATTATCACAATGTTTGTCGAGTCTTATGGAGAGTGTTTCAATGCTTTTTGATAAGACCCATGCATTAAACGGAGATAAACTAGGCCCTGTATTTCTAGAGAAAGCTTTTATTTCTTGCATTAATTCTTCTTTTCCAACAGCTAATCCTCCAAGAACACGTCCTTGTCCATCGATTAACTTTGTGGCAGAGTGTAGAACAATGTGCGCCCCATAATCAATGGGTTTCTGTATGTAGGGGGTAGCGAAACAATTATCTACAATGAATATGAGATTATGCTTGTTGGCAAATTCACCTAATAACTCAAGATCAAAAATTTGTAGCCCAGGATTGGTTGGTGATTCAACAAATAAAATCTTGGTTTCGGGAAGAATGAAATTTGACAATGTATCTAAGTCAGAATAGTCAAAATAAGTGGTTTGAATCCCCCATTTGGGTAATATTTTTGTGAACAGTGAATGTGTTGAACCAAAAACAGCTCTAACCGATAGAATATGATCACCTTGTGATAGTAAAGCGGCAAATGTTGTGAAAATCCCACTCATACCTGAAGCGAAAGAAACCCCCGCCTCGGCACCTTCAAGCTTGCAAAGTTTTTGGACGAGTTCTTCATTATTTGGATTAGATAGCCTTGTATAGATATTATGTTGCTTTTCTTCGGCAAATGAAGCCCTCATGTCTTCTGCATCTTCGAAAATAAAGCTAGAACTAAGATATATGGGATTACTATGTTCGAAGTGCTCAGATCTTTTGATCTGTGTTCGGATAGACTCCGTTTCTGGGTGAAATTTTTTAGTCATGAGTAGGGATGAGTGAGCTTGTTTCTCTTAGTAATCTTTATGATGAAGAATGAGTATTAGAGATACAAAAAGGTGAGTTGAGTACTATTTGGTTAGTTAGATAGTGTATTTAAAAGATAAAAGTCCTTGGTTTGATTAGCAATGTAAGGAGTATTAGTTCATACACTCATAAAGGGTATAAACACA
>CAKZLH010000178.1 GCA_937125285.1 uncultured Balneolaceae bacterium
AATTTTTTTGATGTAGCTAGTAACGAGCGTGCCGAGATACTAGGCCGTAGTAAATATGCGGGAATAGGACTTAGTTTGGATGTGAAAAATGGGAAAGCCCTAGTTGTTCAAATAATTGACGGTAGTCCCGCGCAAAGAGCAGGCATTCGCATTGGTGATGAAATCACCTCCATCGATGGCTTAGGTACTAGTCTGTTAGAACCTGAAGAAATGCAAAATTTATTAATGGGAGAAATGGGTTCTAAGGTTCGCTTGGACATTAAAACTGCCGATGATCAAAGCTCTGAGTTGCTAATTGGTAGAGCGAATTTGGAGCCAAAAAGTCTTAGTTATGGAGCGATAATAAATACCAATGCCGATGTAGTTCTTGAGTATGAGCTTGGGCAAGAAAAAGTAGAACAGGTAGACTCTTCTCAAGTTGATCGGCCAAACGGAATTGCTTACCTGAAAATAGATGAATTTGGGCAAGGCGTTAATGCCGAGTTTAGGAAATCATTGGAAGCGTTGATGAGCGAAGGAAAGGTTGAAGGACTCATTTTAGACCTAAGAGGTAACCCCGGTGGAATCTTACAAGAGTCAGTCCAAATGCTCGATTATATTTTAGAGCCTAATATTGCAGTGGTACAAACGAAAGGAAGATTGGCTGAGTATAATGCGACTTATACTACAAGAGAAGACATGATTTACACTGGTCCAATTGTCGTACTTATTAATGAAGGCAGCGCTAGCGCAAGTGAAATAGTATCAGGTGTAATACAAGACTTAGATCGAGGTATTATTCTTGGTAAAACAAGTTTTGGGAAGGGTTTGGTGCAAATAGTAAAACCACTTCCTTATAATAATTCAATGAAGTACACGATTTCCCGCTACTACATTCCTTCAGGAAGAAGTATTCAATCCGTTGAATACCTTCATGATAATCAACAATCTACCAGAAGTAGAGGCCTGGACGAATCTGATTACCTAACCCGAAATGGTCGTACCGTTAGGGGTGGCAGAGGTATTGAGCCTGACATTGAAATGAACCCAAATATGCTAAGTAGTTTTCAGTCAGAGTTACTCCGTTTGGGCTTTGTTAGTGATTATATCCAGTCAACTACTATAACCGATGTATCTCAAATAAACAATGAATTCATAAATGATCAGGTAGATTCATTTATTGCAACATTTCAAGCACGTGAAATACAGCAGTGGAAACAGATGGTTATTCAGACGGATTCACTAGAACACGAACTAAGGAATATGAATGTTTTAGACCCTTATATAAAGGAGTCAATCGATAGAATTTTCGATGGTATCGATCAGCAGGCAGAAGAATTTCTACTGACCAAAAAAGATGAAATTGCCATCCTGTTTAAACTAGAGTATGCACGATTTTATCAGGGAAATAGGGTGTGGAAAAGAAATTCAATCGCTCAAGATTCATTGGTATGGAAAGCATTGGAGGTTTTAGACGATGCCGCACTGTACAATGCATATCTAAATTAAAAGATGGGTTTTAAGGCTGATTTACACATTCATACTACCTACTCGGATGGCCGAATTCGTCCTGACGAAATTATTGATTTGGCTCATTCAAAGGGATTGAAAGCTATATCAATAACAGATCACGATACCATTAAAGGGTATCAAAAAGGTCTAGAAGCCTTGAAAAATAGAGCTTATGTTTTAGAGCTCATTTCAGGCGTAGAATTAACTGCCATGTTTAAAAATAGGGAGATTCATGTTTTGGGGTATTTTTTTGATGCCCAAGATATAGGACTCTGTACCTATTTAAACAAATGTTCGATTCAAAGAAGAAATAGAATGAAGGCCATGATTCAATGGTTAAATCAAAAAAACGTAGAGGTAAGTTTTGATGAGGTGCGAGCATCGGCAGGCGACGCAACTTTAGCGCGACCTCATCTTGCTAAAATTCTAATTGAGAAAAACTATGTACGAACATCACTCGAGGCGTTTAAAAAATTTCTTATTCAAGCTCATGATGAGACATTAGAATCCTATTTTTTAGATTTACCATCAATTATTTCATTGGTAAAAAAAGCAGGTGGAGCTATTGTATTAGCTCATCCTGCAGCCCACTACACTCAAGAGGAACTAGAGGATATAAAAGATATGGGTATTGATGGGGTTGAGTGTATTCATCCTAGCCATAGTTATGAGCAACATGTTCAATACGTAAAATGGGCAAAAAAACATCATCTTTTACAAACCGGTGGTAGTGATTACCATGGTCATCCCGATTACGGACATACACCCATTGGTACGGTCGCAATCTCTATGAATGAAGTAGAGAAAATGCGGGGAATGACTATTCGGCGGAAACAGATACAGTAATTTCTTCTTTAATGATAAAGGGCCAACGGATTGTTGATTAGCTTCTTATATTACCGTCTATATATTATAACTACACCTTATGTCTGATTTGAACGAGCTAAACATTATTTCCGAAACTACTACTGTTAATGGCACTACCGTGGGTATTGTTGTTTCGAGATGGAATTCAATGATTACTGAAGCCATGTTGAATGGTGCGATTCAGGCCTTAACGGCTAATGGATTGGCTAATGCGGACATTCGAGTTGTTCGTTGTCCGGGTAGCTATGAGATCCCCTTAACAGCCCAATGGTTACTTGAAGATGACGCAATAGATGGTGTTATAGCATTGGGGGTAGTCATAAGAGGAGGGACGCCTCATTTCGAATATGTGTGCGATGCCGTTAATAAGGGTATACTAGAATTAAATCTAAGCTACTCAAAACCCGTCGCTTTTGGAGTTTTAACAACTGATAATGTTCAGCAAGCATTAGATAGAGCAGGAGATAAAGGCAATAAAGGTGGAGAGGCTGCTTTGGCTCTTTTGGAGATGCTTAATATCAAAGCAAAAATAAACAAGAAGGAAAGTAAATAAACCCTTCATTGAAGGAGTTTTTCTTGAAAAAAGAGCAATAAAACTCTAATTTGCCTGACTATATATATTAAGTAATATAAACCTCTTGAAAGAGCTGAGTCTTACAAAAACCAAACAGACTGATTTAGATAAAAAAAGGCAAAAAACCTTGATTGAGTCTGGTGTAATTCCCGAACACATAGCCATAATTATGGATGGCAATGGAAGATGGGCTCAAAGCAAGGGGAATATTCGTTTATTTGGTCATAAAGTTGGGGTAGATTCTGTTAGAGATATTACAGAAGCATGTGCCCAGCTCGGCGTGCAGTATTTAACTCTCTATGCATTTTCTACAGAGAATTGGGGTAGACCGTCTGCTGAGGTAAGAGGACTTATGCGACTTTTAGTGTCTTCGTTAAGAAAGGAAGCAGACAATCTTCATAGAAATAATATACGATTAGTCACCATTGGACAAATGGACCGTTTTCCAGATGATTGTATAGAAGAGCTTGATGAAGCAATACTTTTAACAGAAAATAATACAGGGCTTCAATTGTGTTTAGCTCTGAGTTATTCAGGTCGATGGGATATTACAGAAGCAGTAAAAAAAATAGCTACCCATGTACAAGAAGGTAGATTAGCACCAAATTTAATCAATGATCAGATGATTAGTGATCATTTGTCTACGGCGGAAATCCCAGATCCTGATTTAATCATTAGAACTTCTGGTGAATATCGGATTAGTAATTTTTTACTCTGGCAGTTGGCATATTCCGAATTGTATATAACCGAACTTTATTGGCCTGATTTTAGAAGAAATGAGCTTTATGAGGCCATACAATCTTTCCAAAAGAGAGACCGTCGCTTTGGTAAAGTTCGAAAAAAAAATAAAGACGAAATCACCCAATAGACTCGTTAAGAGTTAGTATTAGATTGAAAGCAATTACATCATTTATTAAAGGCATGCCAATAAACAAAAGGTTTTTCTGGAAAGATATTTTACAGTTTAGTTCAATTTTACTACTAATCATCATCCTCACTCCTCTAAAGCCACTCGCACAACAATTACAGATTACAGATCCTACTCTTCAAAACCCCGAAGAATATAGAATTGCACAAGTCTTAGTAGAAGGCAATGAAACCACTCGTGAACAATTTATTATTAACACTAGTGGCTTAGTGGAAGGGAAGATGATTACTCATCCAGGGGATGATATACCAGAAGCCATTAATAGATTATTCCGTGTAGGTTTATTTTCTGATGTCCAGATCTATATTGAGAATCAGACACTCACGAGTTTAAATATTCGAATTGTGGTTATTGAGCAACCCAGGATGCTTGAATACAAAATTGAAGGGGTAAAAAAATCAGAATCTCGTGATTTGGAAGACCTTATTACATTGGTACAAGGTGCTGCAATAACAGATGCGAGTTTGGAACAGGCTAAAAGAACGATTAACCGCTTTTTTAGGGAAAAGGGTTTTTGGGGAACGGAGGTTTCAACTCGAGTTGAGGCTTCAGATGAGATTGAAAATCGATCGATCCTTTACTTTGAAGTTCAGAAAGGGGAGAAATTAGAAATTAAGGATATACGGTTTGAAGGAACGGAGTTGTTTACCAAGAAAAAACTACTCAAAGTTATTAAGCCAATTAAAGAAGATGCTTGGTGGAAATTCTTATCCAAAAAACTATATAAGAAAGAAGACTTTGATGAAGGGGTAGCTAATCTTATGACTCATTTTCAAGAACAGGGTCATGTAGATGCACGTATTATTTCCGATAGTCTATGGGTAGATACTTTTGATAAGGGTAAAGAAGGTCTAATCCTCTCGTTTTCAATTTATGAAGGACCTCAATACAAAGTTCGTGATATAACTTGGGATGGGAATACGGTATATACCGATGAGCAGCTCTCTCAATCTTTAGGCTTTACAAAGGGGGATATTTTTAATCAAACCCTATATGATGAAAATCTAAACTTTAATAAGACTTCTACGGACATCAATAGTTTGTATCAGAATATTGGCTATTTATTCTTTCAAGCTATTCCAACGATTACTAAAGTTGGTGATGACTCATTAGATATTCATTTTGATATATATGAGGATGAAATTGCCACCATTCGAAGAGTGACCTTTTCTGGGAATACCCAAACACATGACGATGTAGTTCGAAGAACATTACGCACCATTCCAGGGGCTACTTATAGTAGAGATGCTATTGTACGATCAGTTCGTGAGTTAAGTACCTTAGGATTTTTTGACCCGCAGAATATTACCCCTGATGTACAACCCATTCCACAAAATAAAGAAGTGGATGTATCCTTTCTAGTTGATGAATCTGCAAGTACAAGTAATTTTGAATTTTCTGGTGGATACGGTGGGCGTGCGATTGGTGCACTCATTTCCGCACGATTAAATTTTAATAATTTTTCTCTACAACGTGCGCTAGCAGGGGATTTCACTCCTTTTCCTTCTGGAGATGGTCAAAATTTATCACTTGGAGTACAGGTTACAGGAACGGGCTTCCAAAGCTATAGTTTTGGATTTGTTGAGCCTTGGTTGAATGGGAAACCAACCTCTTTAGGAGTGAACTTATCCTATAATTTTATTCAATACCGAGGCTTTTCTGATAAGAATAAATTGTTTTCATCGTCTGTTTCCATCGGAAAACGATTACGTTGGCCAGACGATTACTTCTCTAGCCGTACGGCCATAGGGTATCAGTTATATGATGTTCAGGGTACGACTTCATTTTTAGCTGCTGGAACTTCATCCATTATATCCTTAAGTCAAGCATTTGAAAGAAACTCACTAGATAATTTCATTTCACCAAATACAGGTTCAAAACTTGGCTTGTCAATAGAAGTCGCCCCACCACTACCAGGCTTATCAGAGTATTACAAAATTAAAACAGATTATCAGTACCATATACCTATAGTAGATAAGTTGGTTTTAACCAGTCAGGTCAATTTTGGTTTCATTGGATTTTTTACGGATGATAGAAGAAGTAATTTTCAGCGGTTCTTAGTAGGGGGAACACAGCTACAACAACGTCAGAGTTTCCTTTATGACAATATTGACTTACGAGGTTACCCAGGTGGTAATGATGGTAGTATTGCTCCTATTATTGATGGTAGGCAAGTTGGTGGCAGGGTATTTAATAAGTACTCCGTAGAGTTGCGATATCCGGCTGTAAGCAACGAGCAATTACAATTGATACCCTACACCTTTTATGATGCGGGTAATGCTTTTAACGATTTCTCCACTTTCGATCCATTCAACGTAAAAAGAGCGGTTGGATTTGGTACCCGATTATACTTGCCAGTACTTGGTTTGGTTGACTTGAGTTATGGTTATCGATTAGATAGTATCGAGGGAACAGATACTTTTGCGGGACAATGGGAATTTTTGTTTAATATTGGGGCACCATTTTAGTCTAATCACATGAAAGAAAATCTCATTTTTTTCCCAAGAAAATTTCAGGTCATAGTTTCTGCTATCCTGTTATTCTCGGTTGCAGAACAACTACGCGCCCAAGATCAAAAAATTGGTTACTTCGAGTCTGATATGATTTTGGCACAATTACCAGAGTATGGAGGCATTGAACAGCGTTTACAACTCTTAAGTAGTGGATGGCAAGAAGAAGCACAAGAATTGCTAGATGAGATTACCTATTTAGAAGAGGATTATGAAGCTAAGCAGATTCTGTATACAGATGAGATACGTAAACAGAAGCAGGATGAAATCGCACAAAAAAAGAAACAGCGTCAGACCTTTTTACAACAGAAATTCGGTCCGAACGGTGAATATTTCCAGCAGCAGAGTGATTTACTAGAACCTATACAACGAAAGGTTTTTAGTGCTGCCCGAACCGTTGCTATTGAAAAAGGATATGACTTTATTTTTGACCGAAGTGGAGATATCTATATGATATATGCACGGGCTGAGTTCGATATTACTACTGATATCCTTTTAGAATTGGGAATTGATATTGAAAATTAATATTCACATCGCATAAATAAGGATAGGCAATTAAAATAAAATTGCGGTATTTTCAAGCACAATTAAACGCACTTATGAAAAAATTACCTTTTTACTCTCTTTTATTAGTATTGACGTTTCTTTACTCTGAAGCCCAAGCTCAGGTAAAGATTGGGTATATGAATCCTTCGGTTGTGTTGGCTCAACTCGAAGAAGTTGCATTTGTTGATCAACAGGTTGAACAACTAGTACAAACAAGAGACCAAGAACTCATGGCTAAAGCCAATGAGTTACAAGCCGATTTTGTAGCTTATGAAGAGGCTCGAAGTATGTTAACCGAAGAAGCTAGAGCTGCTAGAGAAGAAAATCTATTAGCTAGAGATCAAGAGTTACAAGAAGAACGTGAAAACTACCTTAATGAAATCACTCAAAAAAGAGCACAGTTATTACAGCCTATAATCGAAAAAATGGATCGTATTATGTCGGAAGTTGCACAAGAACAAGGATTAGATCTTGTTTTAAACGAAGCTACTTCATACGGAGATGCCATTATATTTTTTAGTGCCGACAATTTGAACATCACTGAAGAAGTTCTTAGTCGAATGCAGACAGGATCTAGCACTACCGAAAATTAATTCAACTATCATACAATAAACACCATGCGAATATTTAGTATTGCACTCATTTTTATCTTGACCCTTGGTTTTAGCCAGAGCCAACAAGCAGTTGCACAAAGTTCTACCGAGCTCAAAATAGGTTATGTGAATCCACAGTCTATACTTGCAAATATGCCAGAAATGCGTGCTGTCCAACAGAGGCTTCAAAATTTTACAGCTCGAAAACAACAAGAGTTAACGACACTTGAGCAACAATTTCAATCTCAAGTAGCTGAGTATCAGCAAAAAATTGGAGTTATTTCACAAGATGCACAACAACAGGAAGAAGCCAGACTCGGACAACTTCAGCAAGAATTAATTCAGGCGCAAGAAACTGCAGAACAAGAATTAGCCCAACGTAGAGACGAACTAGTAGGTCCATTACTTGAGCAAATAGGTGCCGCTATTGAAGCTGTAGCTAATAAACAAGGTTTATCCTATGTACTCAATACCACAACTTCTGCGGGAGATATGATCATTCTCTATGCCTCAGAAGATTTTAGATCTAAATTCGACATTACCCAATCGGTGATGGAAGAATTGGGTATGTTCAACTAATTGTTTCAGGGGTCATAAATGGCCCCTAATTCACTCTTCTTTTTCTATTTTTAATATAATCTTCGAAGATGAAGCCACCCAGGTTATCCAAACTTGCGAAGTAGGCTCGTCCTTTATTGGCATCTGTCATTTCTCGTACAAAGTGTTGAAGGTAGGGGTCTGAAGCAATCATGAACGTTGTGATGGTAATTTTTTCTCTCCTACACTTAACGGCTTCATCTAGAACTTTATTTACAATTTTCCTATCGAGGCCAAAACTGTTTTTGTAAAGCCTCCCATTCTCAATCATACAAGATGGTTTACCATCTGTTATCATAAAAATCTGCTTGTTTGCAAATTTTTTGCGCTGCAGTATATGGCGTGCCACTTCCAAACCTTGTTTGGTATTCGTATGGAATGGTCCAACTTTCAAGTATGGAAGATCTTTAACACTTATTTGCCATGCTTCATTACCGAATGCCACTATATCTAATGTATCCTTCGAATAACTTCTCATAATAAGTTCTGAAAGAGCCATTGCCACTTTCTTGGCTGGTGTAATTCGGTCCTCGCCATATAATATCATAGAGTGGCTTAAATCGATAAGAAGAACGGTTGCAACCTGTGTGTGGTAGTCGGTTTCATATACGTGTAAATCGTCCTCATGTAAGTTTAACGACTCCAAACTGCTATGTTTAAGCATATTGATCATCGTACCTGTTGGATCTAAATTGACAAGTTCTTCATAGCCATTCCATGGCCTGGTTTCTGGTTGCCGTTCTACACCTGAACCCGAGAAATTTGTTTTATGATCTCCGCTACCACCTTTCTTTAAACTGCTAAAAATTTCATTTAAAGATCTCTCTCGTATTCCCTTTTCAGTTTTAGGGGTAATGATCATTTTTGCTTCTTCCGAGTCCTGTTCTATATAGCCTTTATCAATGAGGTCTTGTATGAATTCAGCTATGCTATAAGGCTCGTCAAAATTTTGTGTGATATCATATTCTTTATCTAAGCTAGTCAACCATTTCAACGATTGAGATACATCTCCACTAGCTATGGTTAATAGCTGTTGGAATAAATCATTCAGAGTATCAAACGGATTTTTCCCTTGGCGTAAAGCAACATCTTTCCAATGTGTATATGTATATTCCATATTAGAGTAACCCAATCCTAAATTAGAGTCGTTCCTTATTGGGTTTTATTTTATAATATTTTATGACTCTACAGCAAAGTAACCCTCACCACAGGCCGATTGATATATGGATAAAACGAATAAAATGCTAACCTTTGAACATCAGTTATGGGCAGAGGGTTTTTCACG
>CAKZLH010000179.1 GCA_937125285.1 uncultured Balneolaceae bacterium
GAAATTCAAAGCACGCCCATCGACTCAATTGTGGTTAGCCGCCCGGCTAAGCAAATTTCTAATGCCAGTACACATCTGTTCGGTTATACCGCCATTGATAGTTCGGGTAATAGCGTGGTACTTGGGAATAATCTAGAATGGGAGGTGAGTCCTAATACCATTGGGTCTGTAGACTCAAGAGGAGTGTTTACTCCAACCAGTAATTCTATTATCGGTTCCTTTACAGTGCAAGTAAGCGACCCCGAATCTGGATTGATTGAACAGTCCGATATTGTAGAATTGGTTGCTAGGGTACTTCCAGAGCAGTCCTATAGTTTTACCGATGGTAACGGTCTTCAATTAGATTTGGCGCAGGGTTCTGTAGAAATACCATCTCAACTATCCTTAGGCCAAGCAACTCCTCCAACCACTAAGAAATTTATTTTTGCGCAGGGAACAGATCAGTCATATACCGTTTCAGATAATATTTATGTGCTCTCCTTCTCTGGTAGTCCTTTAATGAAAGAGGCCTTATTAAGTCTTCCAGACGATACCACTATGACCTTTAACACGGGGTTACGCGAAATCGCTAAATTCAATTATACCACCCTACAATGGGAGTTATTAGAGCAGAAAGCAATCTCGAATAAGCGAGTTAACGAGATTCCTTCAGTGGGAACCGTAGGCATTAGTAAACTGGGCCAATTCGCTGTTTTAGCAGAAAATGAGCCTTTAGGTTTAAAGTATGCAGCGGTGCTTCCGAGTCCTTTCAGCCCGGAAATAGCTCCACTAAGAATAGGATATTGGCTAGATTCGGCCTACCCACCAGTCAAGGTGAACATTCAGATATTCAATGTGAAGGGGGAGCTGGTCAGAACCTTAGTAGAAGACGACTTACAACAACCTGGCCGATATGGTTCGGCATCCTCATCGCTTGAAATCTTATGGGATGGTACAACCGATGGGGGTATGATGGCTAGGAATGGGCGTTACATTATACAAATTAAAGCCAAAGATCAGTCAGGCGAAGTGGTTAAATTATTACCGGTGGTATTAATCAAATGATGCTAACTCAAAAGTTCCATATCGATCCCATGTCCATGGCATATAAGTGCCTTAGAGGACTTGCGCTTGTAGGGTTATTTATTGGGATTAGCTTGGTAGATGGCCAAATCAAAGCACAACAGGTATCAAGTATCCCAGGATCTTTTGTAGATGTGGGTTTTGGTACTAGACCTGTGGCAATGGGATATGCATTCGTCGGTTTAGCGGATGATGAAAACAGTACCTACTGGAACCCAGCTGGTCTTAGTCAGGCAAAAGGTTTTCAGGCGGGTTTTTCACAATTAGATCACTGGGGTTTGGTGACCTATAATTATGCCGCTATGACCATCCCTTCTTTTGGACAAAACCAATCGTTGGGTATTGCTTTAATTTCATCAGGAGATGATGCCTTAAGTGAATTGTCGGTACACGCAGCATATGGTTTTAGAATAAAATTCATATCGGTAGGAGCTGCTGTAAAATATCGAAGTGCCTCGTTTGGAAATAATACACTCTCGGAAGATACCTATCAGGTATTTGATCCGGAAGAAATACGCATTGGAATGGGGCAACAGGTAACCGGTGATGCTTTTGGAATTGGAATAGATTTAGGGATGTTGCTGCATATTAATGAATCTATTCAATTTGGAGTAATGGCTAGGGATTATCGCGCACCCATGCAGTGGAGTTCAGCGGCGGTTGAAAGCAGCAGCTATTCTGCTAAAGGCGATTATGCAGAAGATTTACCCATGGAGATTTTATTTGGTGCTTCGGGACGCATGGGAGACGATTTAGTATTGGTGGCTGATTACGTTCCTGCCATGGATAAAGAGCGTACCACTTGGGTTCGAGCCGGTTTTGAAAAACGTCTTGCCAAGGTACTTATGATTCGCGGCGGTACAGAACAAGGAATTAACAATTTAGATGATGATAAGATAACAGTGGGCACGGGCTTGGATATTCGAATCCAAAATACCATACGAATTAAAGCAGATTTTACCTACGTGATGGATCCTATCAAAGACTCTCAACGATTTAGTTTTTCTCTACATTTCTAATGGATAAGCGAACCTACATATGGCGTTTCTTTCTGGCTCTTCTGCTTTTCGGAACGAGTGCTCTTGGATACTCCCAGGATGCCCCTGCGGAGGAAGATACGGAACCAAGTGAATTACACTTATTCCGTGGTGGTTTTCTGGATTTGAATTTCGGTTTCAATATGAATACCCTCGGAGGAAGTTTAGGCTCCAGCGGGATGGGTGGCTTGATAACTACACAGGTATATAATGGAGCCCTGAATGTGGATTTGAATCCAGCAATGTTGGCATTTAATCACTCAGGTCATATGGTGGTCAACAGTCGCTTTGGCTTAGGGACAGCTATGAATTCAGGTCTAAATAAAAGAATCTTGAATTCACTCAATGCCAGTTTTGATTCATCGATTACGGAGACTTTTAGTGATGAAGCGACTTGGACGCAGTTCCCTGAAACCTATATTCAACCAACCAAACTGAGAAATTTGGATGCTGGTTTGCGACCAGATATTGGAATGATGGCATTTTCACTGCCGGTAAC
>CAKZLH010000180.1 GCA_937125285.1 uncultured Balneolaceae bacterium
TGATGTATTTATGTTTTTATGGGTAAGAGGTCAGTTGATAAATAAACTTTTTTACAAACTAGAGAACTTGGAGCCTAGAATATGTATATATGAGTGAGGCTAACTAAGTAAAATAAGATGAGCTTGAAATCGAAATAAGTACCGCGGGCCGGGCTCGAACCGGCACGGTCATTTAAATAACCATTGGATTTTAAGTCCAACGTGTCTACCAATTCCACCACCGCGGCATTTCGAAGCACAAATATAAGGGTATTATAAAATGATACCTAAGAATTATTTAAAAACTTTTGACTTAAAATATAACTATCCAAATCTGATCGAAAATTTGTTACCTCTTATTAATTTTAAGTGAATAAGCAGTAAATTCTAGTCATGGGTAGAAAATTGTTCATAGTTACTAAACTAACAATCGCATTTTCATGGTTAGTCATTTTCTCGACTTCTACATTTGGTCAGATGGAGGTAGGGATTTCCTATGAACTTAGAGATGAACTACCGCAAAATGGATTTGGTTTGCGTATTGAGTCACCCTTACTTCCAAAAGTTCCCGTCATTAATTTAGGTATCCGCTTACATCTAAGTTATTTTAGTGAAGATAATGAGTTAACTCAGCAAGGGCTTCGATACTCAGAAGAATTAACGAATTATGATGTGGGTATACAAGCAATTGCTGGGCTAAGTGTAGGTTTAGTAGAACCCTATGTTGGCTTAGGGATTGGAACAGAAAGAATACAAATTCAGCCAACTGCACTGCAACCATTTGATGTCGACAGTGGGGTTTTTGATTTACTTTTGTCCGATAAAAATGATGATAATTTATATTGGAATGCTTCAATAGGTGCAAAAGTCAGCATTATACCTATTCTAAAGCCCTTTGTTGAATACAGATATACAAATACTGAATTAGGTAGTCCTCGGTTTTACCAGTTCGATGCTAAAACGGGGAGAATTATTTTCGGTATTAGCATACGATTTTAACCATAATATGTGATCAGTTGTCTACAATTCATAAATATCACCTTAGTTCTTACATTTTAGAACAAGCACAAGAAGAAGACTTGGAGCAGTTGTTATTCATCTGTCGTTCATATATTGGTATTGTTAATGAAGAACAAATAACCAAGGCTTTTAAATTGTGTTATCTCTCACATGATGGTATCACAAGGGCTTCTGGAGAACCCTATTATTATCA
>CAKZLH010000181.1 GCA_937125285.1 uncultured Balneolaceae bacterium
TTTGAGATGGAGTTTGAGAGTCGGGATTGGAAGGATGATAGGAAGTATGTGATTGTGAGATGGACGTACTTTGGGTATGAATCATAAGCGTGATTTTAAAATTATTATTTTAATTTTTGGGGAGTTAAGAGTGGATCTACAAGATAGGAACTGACAGTGTCAAAATGTGTCACCCCCAAGCTTTTTTTTCGGTTTGAAACTAAACTACCCCAGCTCCCCGTACCCAACCTGAACAAAATTGCCACTACTCAATACCCTCTCCCCCGAATAACGGTACGCTACTAGTCGGTCTTTTTTACCAATGCTATAATCCAGGCAGCATACATAGGGGCTCTGGATCTGAATTTGATTTCTTAACCAGTAATGACCAAAAAAAACAGGCTTCTCTTCGGCATAAAACCATTCACTATCAAATATATCACTCGCCAGTTGTCCTCCAGCATCCCCCAAATCAGCTCCAAATATGTATTCGTTGGCTTGAGTTTCACTCGATTCTTTCCACCACTTAATTCTAGCCTCTTCACGAAGCGTCCCATCTTTATCAATAAAAGAAACCTCATCTGGTAAAGGTATTTCTATTCCCTTCAAAATAATCTCGGTATGTTCGTATAACTCACTGCCTTCACGCCCAGCTTCCCTGAAAAAATCATCCCCCCTTTTTTTATTTGCATCCATCTGCTCTAGTAGCTCAATACTCTTTGGATGCCAAGTAGCATGAATGGCCCGAAAGTGTTCATTTTCAAAATACATGGGTAATGCTTTCGACCACTCAATGAATTCAGCATATTTCTTATCTGCATCTTTGAGTTGGTTAAACTGGCTAAGTGTTTCCGAATGTTGATGCCAATTTTTAATGCTATGCTCTCTTACATAGCCACCTGTTTCTTTTTTCTGGTTGAACAAAATTGCATTCAGTTCATGATTCCCCATCAATGCAATAGCTTGATGGTTCTTCGTCATGTCCTGAACCAGCTGAATCACCTGGGGAATCATCGGACCTCTATCTATATAGTCTCCCACAAATAGGACTCTTCTATCGGGATGCCCCCAGGATACACCATCATATTGGTACCCCATTTTCTTTAGAAGCACAGTTAATTCGTAATAATGACCATGTATATCTCCAATTATATCGTAATTCATGCTGCTTTCATACTACGTTAATGTCTATTATAATTTATAATCCATATTAAGACTCTTGCCCCTTACCCTTACCCTAAATAAAACTCATGATTGACCGCCGGAACTATTGAAGAGTCGATACGGAAGGCGGTGTACATATGATTTGATTGGGCATTGAACTTGTAAATGATTTTAAGACAGTATAAAGTCATCTATTTTTATAATTCAATTTCACAGCTTCTAAAAACTCTTGGCTATCTAATTCATCATAATTACTGCTAATCCAGTTCTGCTGGTTATTCATATCCACACCCTCCCCATTTAATAGGTATCTAAATCCATTTATTCCCAAAAGGATAGTTAGAAAAGCATTCCTCGAGTTACAGTTTGTTTCTTTTCCCGGTAGCCTAAACGAAATACGGTTTGTGCCAGAAGAGAAGCATTTGTAATGATCGGGTAATTTAGTTGCCCAGTTTAAAACTAATGCGGCTCCATCATCCAAATTTTTATAGGTCATTAATTGTATAAATTTTTGTTCATTCATCATTATTTATATTGTGTTAATTAAAAATTTTGATATCAGATAGTATATAATAAAATATGTAATCAATACTAGTATTCTTAACCCCCTACCCTAGATAGACTTCATCTAAATGCCATTGAATGTAATCCTTAGATGGTTGGTCTATCTGATTATGGGGAACGTTTTGTAGTTTTCTCCCATGATACGCATAGTATTCTTTGCCATTTTCGTACTCCTCTTTGAGTCTTTGGCTAACCAATACATGATAATCATCATTTATTGTCATATAACCTTTATCAAATAAAATGTGCATGTCTGAACGAAGCAGAAGTCCATTACTTGTACGATTTGGACCTAATTTAGAATAAGGTTTAATGTGTGCCGCTTCTAATACCGGCAAGGTCTTTTCCCTTGTAATCGCACATTTGAATTGATATACCTCACTCACCATTGCTCGAAATGCACTTTGACCAATTCTAGAGGTAATTTTTATTTCTTTACCATATTTATTTTCAGGCTCGTTAATCATTAACTCACCTTCTTGAGTACCTGAGTCACCTATTCGTTCTTGGACTTGATCCCAAATACGATAGCCTATTTCTTCATTAGTATCATAAGACTTTCCTTTTACAATATTCTTACTCCAATTAGATGGAATTGGAATCCAATCACTACGATCAAAGAAAAAAGGTTGTGTTAAAATAGTATTTCCAATGGTTGGATTTAGCCGATCACCTTGCCTGAACTTCATTATAGATTGACGAAATTGATCATAAGTATCAGCTCCGTTTTTATAGCCAAAGGTATCCCAAGTTAACGAAAGAGGTAGAAAAAGGTGTTTTACAAAAAAGCCACCCCCCACTATGTAATTATTTGGACTATGTAATTTGAATAAAAAAGGAGCACCTTCATTTATCACCTTAAAAGTTGACCTATCTTTAGGTCGCCAAAAGTTTACTTCATCCGGTTTTCTCTGAGCTAAATAATGAAACCAATTATCATCTGTTACTCCTACAAAGAATTTCATATACCAATGTTTATAAAATAACCCACTTTATAACTATTTATACCATAATCATTATTCCATTCAATTAATAGAGTAGAATTGACGTTGAAATTAAATATCAACTGATTACTGAATACAACATAACTATCAGTATCATAAAAAGCATTAAATGGTCTTCTTAATTCAGAATTAAATCTGAACAGATTTGAAAAACGCACACGTTGCTCAACCATAGGTTCAATAATGACATCGGGTAAAATATCACCTGATGATACTACATGTGTACCCAACATGATGGATGTTTGGAAGTGGTGATTTAAATAGGAATAAGTTCGTCCAATACTAGAAAATAGACCCGCTTTAAATATACTTTCACGATTAAAATGATAACGTTTCCCTCCAACTGCTAAATCCCAAGAAGGGTATGAACTATACCTATTTTTTGGATATCTACTTTTTTGATTCAAAAGCCAAAACTCTTGAACTAATAATTCCGATTCATTTAATTCTATATCAAATTCTATGAAATTTAGATAGTCATATTTAGGATATATAGCCTGAAAATCTATTTCATCATGTAAACCTATTCTAAATTGTAAGCTAAATACATCTAGACTTGATGGATTAAAAACTCTACCAAAGCCCAATCGCGTTGGCTTATGTAATTTAAAATTAGTCTCTTCGAATATTGATGTAGATTCAATTGATGGGTTATCAACCATATCTAATCTAAGTTCATTAATTAGTGCTTTATTAGATTGATTGGAATCCAGATAACCAATGGTATTCAACCAGTCTAGAGTAGTTAACAATTGAGATTTCTCCTCGGAATCTAACTCTTGTATCCATTTAGGATCTATTTCTAATAAAGTTGAGCCATTGAATGAATCATCCAATTCCATTATTTGGTCATAATAGCTTTTAATTCGGAGCGGCTGGCCAATTCTGTTTTGTATCTCAGGTAACTCGAGAATGTCTTGAGGAAGGCCAAAAACCTGATACCGATATTCTTCGCCAATTGATTCAAGGATCACATCTGCTATTTCTGTAGCACAATTTTGATCCGTGAATCTATATGGTTTAAAATTCTTTCTGCTATTTAGATTATGAATAAGGGCAGCTTTTTCCACTGATTTTAACCCTACTGGAAACAACCAAATTTCACGAGAGTCGATATACGAATATTCTCTAATTTTCTTATAAAAAGGTAGTATTTCAAAGCTACCTTGAAGTTGCCCTGTTAGACCATACCATAGTGATTCTGTCCTTCCAAATTCTTCGACACTGGCTGCGTAATTCACCGCTGTCCATAAGTATGGATTTGAACCCGTTCGTTTTTCATCTTCGTTATAGGGTTCAAATACTAATAATATATGTCCAAAAGCCGATGAAGGACTCGCCGGATAAGGTCCAGCAAAGACTATATACAATTGTTTAAAATCTGAAGTAAGTGAATCAGAATCCTGTAAAAAGGTCTTTGCTGAAACCGTTGTGATATTTAGTATCCAAAAAAGAACTAAACATAAACAATGCGACCAAATGGTCGCTCTGTTGGAAGTACTAATTGCCTGCAAGCGTAACTATTTCATGGCCAAAACGAATTTCATGACCATATGAACTCTTATAGCTTTCTCTTATAAGATCAATAGTTTCTTGATTATAAGGTAATTCGGTTAGTGATATTAAGGTTTCAAGATAATTACCACCATTATTCCCTAAATCAATTGATATCGCTGACATATTCAGTAACGCATATTGTCTAAGTTCAAATCTTTTGGTAAATGCTGTGATAGATTCATCTACTTTGCGTAATTCAACTTGATAATTAGCTGGTGAATATGTGTAAGCTGCACCCGTTGCAAAATCAGTAATACTACCCAAAGTACCACCCGTAATTATATTGCCAAAAAACATTGGGTCAATTTCTTTCGATAATGCCAACGTGTATGCTTCATAACCTTCTTTTTCAATAATAAGTACCGACTTATCCTTAGGTATATTAGCTGCAAACGGTGTTTCACCTATGATCATACCGTCCAGAGTTATTGTAGCCCCATCCACATTTGAATTTATGGTAACAAGTTGTTCAGTTCCTTTTGAAAGTGTTACACAGCTAAGTAACGTGACACCAATTATAAGAGTAAAAGTTTTTATGTAATTCATTATAACCTCATTTTTTTTATTGAAGAGGTATTATAAATTGCGAGTAAGCCAAAACCTGGCATAGCGCTAATTAAATTAATAGCTAAGATCATCTAGCTCATTACTGGCATTGATTAGGTATACAATGGAGATTATTAAGCCAATACCAGCTATAATTAAATACGCTTGTCCTGCATTCGCAGCTTTTTCCATAGATGCTGCTGTTTTATTTTCTGGTTCAAGCTCAATTTGAGTTTTCTGATATTCATTACAAGCCTTATCCTTTTCTTTGAATATCTCAAATTGACGCTCCGACATTTCATCGATGTTAATTTTTTTTAGCTCCAGATAAATTTCGTCTTCACATGGATTGGCTAATAATAACTCATATTTAGCGAGTGGATCTGTAGCTCTAGAGTACTCAGTGTAATCTTGAAAGCTTTGTGCATAAAGTGAGATTGTAAATGTAGTTATGACGAGTAATAGAGCAATAATTTTTTGCATAGCGCTATAATTTTGTGTTTTGTTACAATAAGTTATGTGTTTGTAGAGGTTAAGATTTGAACCTTTAATCATTATATATCTTCAATATGTCACTATTTGGCATAGCTCACTTTTATATTTCTCACACTTCCACCACTAAGCTTCCAACCAATACAATCCTAACCAAGGTATCATCCATCCATTATGAATAAATTAATCTGCCCAAAATGTAACGAGCCATTTGAAATCGATAAGGCTGGCTACGCTGATATTGTTCAGCAAGTTCGTGACCAGAAATTTGAAGAAGAAATAACACAACGCCTAGCATTAGCAGATAAAGAAAAAAAGAGCGAAATAGAGCTAGCAAAAGCCCAACTGGATAAGACCTATTCAGAAGAGTTACGCAAGAAAGATCAAGAGCTTCTGAAGCTACAAAACAAAATTGACGCCTCATCTACAGAGCAAGAGTTAGCAATTGCAAAGGCTCTAAAACAGGTTGAACAAGAACGAGACCGTCTACAAAACCAATTACAATTAAAGGATTCTGAAACCAAACTAACCGTAAAATCAGTAGAAGATGACTATAGGCTAAAGCTTGAGGCCAAGGATACTACTATACAAATGCGTGAAGAAGAGATTCAGAGACTCAAAGATTTTAAGCAAAAATTATCTACTAAGATGTTGGGTGAAAGCCTAGAGCAGCATTGTGAGACTTCGTTTAATAACCTTCGAGCTACCGCATTTCAGAATGCCTATTTCGAAAAAGACAATGACATCTCACAAGGCACTAAGGGCGATTACATCTACCGTGAATATGCCGATGAGGAAAAAACGGTTGAACTTCTCTCGATCATGTTCGAGATGAAAAACGAAGGCGAAGAAACCGCTACCAAAAAGAAGAATGATGATTTCTTAGACAAACTGGACAAAGACCGTAAATCTAAAAACTGTGAGTATGCTATACTGGTTTCCTTACTTGAGTCGGATAACGAATACTATAATAATGGTATCGTGGACGTTTCTCATCGACATCCAAAAATGTTTGTGATCCGACCGCAGTTCTTCATCCCCATCATTTCACTTCTTCGAAACGCGGCTCTTAAGTCATTAAAGGACAAACTAGAGTTAAACGCCATACGCAATCAAAATATCGACATTACCAACTTTGAAGAAAAAATTGAAGAGTTCAAAAAAGGGTTCGCCCGTAACTACGAATTAGCCAGCCGGAAATTCCAAACAGCGATTGACGAGATTGACAAAACCATTAAGCATCTCGAAAAAACCAAAGAAGCGCTGTTATCCTCAGAAAATAATCTTCGACTAGCCAATAACAAGTCTGAAGATCTAACTATCAGGCGATTAACCCATGGGAATCCGACTATGAAAGCCAAATTTGATGAGGCTAGAAAGGCTGATGAGTGAAATATCTAATAGATATTTTCTTCTAAACAACAACACCAACCACCCTTACTTAATCAGCAACATCTTCCTAGCTTGGCGAAACAGCGGCGTGCTTAGCTGATACAAATACACCCCGCTAGATAAGCCCTTAGCATCAAGCTGAACGGTATGCATCCCAGCTGGCATGGGTCCATTCACCAACTCCATCACCTTCTGCCCTACGCTATTAAACACCTCTAGGCGCACCTGAGTGGCTTCTGGCAACACATACGATATCTGAGTCGTAGGGTTGAACGGATTGGGGTAGTTCTGTTCCAGCCGGAAATCAACCATCTCCCGATCCTGTTCTGTGCTTACCGAATACTGCCCAAGTTCAACGATTCGGACGTTATCAAACCATAATTTAGCGCTTCCCATGGCCGCCGATTCCGTCACAAACTGAAACACATCCACGGCCGACCAATCAAAATCACCCTGCGGATTAAACCACTGATTTTCATCCCAACTACCCATTTCAGTGAATATATTCAAGGGCAAACGCACTTCTTGCCACTCGCCATCCCACTCCAAATCATTGGCTCCTATCCTAAAATTCATGCGCCAGGGCCTATCTTCGCCATCGGGCTCCTTGGTATCTATAAATCGCACATCAAAGGAAATCGGCGTATCCCCTTTCACAAAAAACAGCAGCTCATAGTCATCGATAAGCAAGCTCAAATCTTTGTTGGGTACAAAATTAAAGCCTACCGCTGCGTATTGATTCGAACCGGTCCAATAGATACTAAAATCCCCCTCCCACTTCGATTCACTGTGATAGAGATCCAATAACCCACCACTAACATTATGGGCACCTTGAACGCCCTGCCCTATGTAATCCGAATACAGGTCAATTCCAGAAGTATCGGGAGTCATCACAAACTCGGTTTGTTCCGGAACGTTAAACCCAAGAGAATTCAGGAGCGGCACATTCAAATCATGACCAAACAAATCTTGACCTCCCTCCTCAAATACCCCAAAACCCCCATGATAATCCCACATGGTCCACGCAATCCCCGACTCATTTAGGTAATCGACCACCACTTTATACCAATTAACCCGGCTTTCATTGTCGCTATTGGGCTTATACACCCCAAACTCTCCACAAAAAACAGGAACACCTCGTTGCTCTGAAAACGAAATCGCAATATCAATTTTCTGCTTTATGAAATCCGCATTCCCCTCGTTATTGTAATTATTAAATGCCCCTTCTACCCATGTACCCTGCAACGAGGTCGGGAATCTAGGCATCTTATCCTGCGCATACGGATAGGGAACATCCGCCAAATCCACCATCGATGGAGTGGTCCAACTTGCCCCCTGATGCGTTACGATAAACGGATCATAAAAGTGAAAGGTGTAAATGAGATTATCATCCTCATAGCTTGGCATCTTGTTCAAACTGTTATAGCTATTATAATCCGCCCCGCCCACAATAATGGTATGGGTTGAATCTACCGAGCGAATGGTTTCGATGACTTCGCCCTGAATCGCATTCCAAAGATCGTGCGATATTCCATGAGGCTCATTCAAGATTTCGTAGATCACTTTGTCTGATCTCTCGCCGAAATGCTCGGCCATCTGCCGCCAAACCGGGTTCAAAATATCCCCAATGTCTGGATCGGTAGCATCACTGGGGTCAAAGGTGTGGTTATCCAAAATCAGATACAGGTCCAATTCCTCGGTCCAATCGACCACCTTATCAAGAAA